>NZ_JAQYXB010000452.1:0-330 GCF_036322405.1 Streptomyces sp. SP17BM10
CGGCCAGCCGTCCGGCGATCCCGGACGGGTCGGGCACGCCGTCCGGGGTCCGCGAGGCGGTCAGCTCGTCGGTGGAGAGGAATCGCCGCAGCACCGGCAGGAGTTCGTGGATCCGCGTTAGCGGCACGAGGTCGACGCCTATGCGCGGTCGGCTCACGACGGACCGGCGGCGGCGGCGCCGGCCGTGGCGGCGTCGCGCACGGCTTCGGTGGCGTGGACGCGGTCGCCGTCGACGCGGTCGGGGAGGACGGCGATCCAGCGTTCGAGGCCGAAGGCGGTGCAGGAGGTGTAGGCGTGTTCGCCGGTGGGGAGGGTGAGGCCGCAGCGTTC
>NZ_JAQYXB010000453.1:0-360 GCF_036322405.1 Streptomyces sp. SP17BM10
ACCGTCAAGGGCGACGTCCACGACATCGGCAAGAACCTGGTCGACATCATCCTGTCCAACAACGGCTACAACGTCGTCAACCTCGGCATCAAGCAGCCGGTTTCGGCGATCCTGGACGCCGCGCAGGAGCACAGGGCGGACGTCATCGGGATGTCCGGCCTGCTGGTCAAGTCGACCGTGATCATGAAGGAGAACCTGGAGGAGCTCAATCAGCGCAAGCTGGCGGCCGACTACCCGGTGATCCTCGGCGGCGCCGCCCTCACCCGGGCCTACGTCGAGCAGGACCTCCACGAGATCTACGAGGGCGAAGTCCGCTACGCCCGCGACGCGTTCGAGGGCCTGCGGCTGATGGACGCGCTG
>NZ_JAQYXB010000454.1:0-1699 GCF_036322405.1 Streptomyces sp. SP17BM10
CCTGCTGCGGCCCTTGTGGCCCTTCGACTCGCATTGCACGTACTGCTCGGCGGAGTTGACGGCGATGACCACGCCGTCGGTGTCCGCCGAGGAGACGGGAGTGCGGACCGCGATCACCGGGTGGTACTGCGACGCGTCGGCACCCAGGCAGGAGGCCAGGATCTCGGCGACGGCCCCGGCGTCGACCGGCGCCGTCGCCGTGCTGGTGACACCGAAAGCCGCCGACGGGCGAGGGGAAGGGGAAGGAGAAGGAGAAGCTGACGCAGGGGAGGCGACTGTAGTGGCTGCTCCGTGCTGGGGCCCCGGTGAGTGCAGCACGGACGGGAGAACCAGGCACAGGGCTGCCGCGGTGCAGGCCGCGGTGACGCCCAGGGCGCGTCGGCGGTGGCGGCGCCGGTCGGCGCGTCGGCGGATCTCCGCAGCGGGCAGGGTCGGTTCGGGCATCCGCGTGCCGAGCAGCCGCAGCCGGTCGCCGAGGGTGTCGTGGATGGGGTCAGACACTGAGCTTCTCCTCCTCGCTGGTCGGGGTTCGGTCGGCGAGTTCGGCCGCGAGCGCGGTCCGACCGCGGGCGAGGCGGCTCTTGACGGTGCTGACGCCGACGCCGGTCTCGGCCGCGACCTGCTGGACGGAGAGGTCGCACATGTGGTGCAGCACCAGGGCGGTTCGCTGCGCCTCGGGCAGGTCGCGGAGCGCGGTGACCAGCATCAGGTGTTCCTCGGTGGGCGGCTCGACGGTCGGTGGTTCTCGGCGGTGGTGGCGTCCGGCCAGGTGCAGGCCCCGGGCCAGACGCCTCCAGCGGGAGATGGCCAGCCGCCGGGCCGTGGTCCGGATCCATGCCTCCGGGGCGTCGTCCGGGTCGAAGGTGCGCCTTCGGTCCCACGCGCGGATGAAGGCCTCCTGGACCACGTCCTGCGCCTCGGACCAGTTGCCGGTCAACGCGTAGAGCTGCCCGGTCAGGCGGGAGAAGGACGCCGCGTAGAACGCGTCGAACTCCTGGGGCGTCATCAAGGGCCTCTCTTCCGGGACTGTCCGTCAGCTCGCGGCCCATGCGGCTCGCGAGGAAGCACTCCTCTGCCGCGGCGGTGGAGCCGTGCGGCCTGGGCGGAGCCTCCGGCGGTGTACGCACGAGCACCGCCTCCGGGTCGCACCCCCGGCCTATGACCTGGATCACGTGGGCCGGGTGCGACCTGCCGGGCGACGGAAGGCGTACAGAGGCGCGGGATCAACCCGGACACCCGCAGGAAAGGACACGGACCCATGCGCATCCGCCCGATCACGCTCATCGCCGCCACCGCCGCGGTCGTCGCGGCCGCCGGAGGAGTGGCCACCGCCGCGACCAGCACCTCCACGCCCACCCCCGCGGCCCACGGCAAGCCCTCCGGCGCGCCCACCGCCACGGCCTCCAGCGCCGGCTCGGCCGGCGCCTCGGTGGCCTCCGGCACCGGCCCGTCCGCCACCCGCGCGCCTGCCACCCCGGCGGCTTTCGGTGTCACCAGCACGGCGACGGCGCCGGTCGACGCCGGGGCCGTCGCCGAGATCCTGGCCTCCTGCCTGGGGGCCGACGCGTCGCAGTACCACCCGGTGATCGCGGTCCGCACTCCCGTCTCCTCGGCGGACACCGACGGCGTGGTCATCGCCGTCAACTCCGCCGAGCAGTACGTGCAATGCGAGTCGAAGGGCCACAAGGGCCGCAGCAGG
>NZ_JAQYXB010000455.1:0-296 GCF_036322405.1 Streptomyces sp. SP17BM10
CCCCCCCCCCCCCCCCCCCCCCCCCCCCCCCCCCCCCCCGGTTTTAAGGCGACGGCGACCACCGCGATCTACCCTCGAATGCCGGCGGCGGGCGCGCGGGCCGGCCGCCGCGGGCCACGCGCGGACGAGCACACGGATGAACACCAGAACCTCGGGGGGCTGGGGGGAGCCGGCCGGCGGGTGGCGGTTCGGGGGGGGGGGGGGGGGGGGGGGGGGGGGCGGGGGGGGGTGGCGGGGGTGGCGGGGGGGGGGGCGGGGGGGGGCCGGCGGGGGCGCCCCGCCCCCCCCCCCCCCCC
>NZ_JAQYXB010000456.1:0-313 GCF_036322405.1 Streptomyces sp. SP17BM10
CCGCCGGCGCCACCCTCATCGTCCCCCCCCCCGGCCCCCACGCCGCAGACGTCCTCGCCGACGTCCTCACCCCCGAGCACGTCACCCACACCCACAACCCCCCCGCCGCCCGCCCCCGCGTCCCCCCCGGCCACATCCCCCCCCGCCCCCGCCCCCCCGACCCCCTCCCCCCCCACCCCCCCCCCCCCCCCCGCCCCCCCCACCCCCCCCCCCCCGCCCCCCGGCGTCCCCACCCCACCCCCCCCCCCACCACCCCCGCGCCCCCCCGCCGCGGGGGGTGGGGGGCGCCCCGCCGCGCCCCCCCCCCCCCCCC
>NZ_JAQYXB010000457.1:0-338 GCF_036322405.1 Streptomyces sp. SP17BM10
GGGGGGGGGGGGGGGGCCGGGGCCCCCCCCCCACAAAAAACTGAAGACCCCCTAGCGGTACGGACCCGGGAGAGCCCCCCCCCCCCCCCCCCCCCCCCCCCCAACACCCCCACAACCACACAAACACCCACACCCACACAACACACCCCCCCACCCTAACCAAAAAACAAAAAAAAAACAAAAAAAAACCCACCCCCCCCCCCCCCCCCCCCCCCCCCCAACACCCACCCACACCACCCCAACCACAAAAAAACAACACACCACCAAAAACACAAAAACCCACCCCACCCCACACACCCCACCCCACACCACCACACAACCCACAACACCACCCCAAC
>NZ_JAQYXB010000458.1:0-326 GCF_036322405.1 Streptomyces sp. SP17BM10
CCTGGAGCCCGCCGAGCGGACCGCCCTCCTGGCCCACGGGACGGGAGCCGAGCGCGCCGCGGACTCCGGCCCGCTCGCCCACCGGCTGTTCGAGGCGAGGGCGGCGGAGCAGCCCTCCGCGCCGGCGGTGGTCGACGGCGCCCGCGAGGTGCGCTTCGGTGAGCTGAACGCGCGGGCGACCCGGCGGGCGCGGGAGTTGGTGGTGCGGGGTGTGGGTCCGGAGTCGGTGGTGGCGGTGGCGCTGCCGCGGTCGGTGGACGCGGTGGTGTCCGTGCTGGCCGTGTTGAAGGCGGGCGGGACGTACCTGCCGGTGGACCCGGGGTATC
>NZ_JAQYXB010000459.1:0-311 GCF_036322405.1 Streptomyces sp. SP17BM10
GGGGGGGGGGGGGGGCGGCCCGGGGGGGGTTGGCGGGGGGGGGGCCGCAGCGGAGGCGCGGCTGGGGGGGGGCGGGGGGGGGGGGGGGGGGCGGGGGCTGGGGCGGGGTGGGGGGCGTGTGCTGTGGGGGGGTGGGGGGGGGTGTCTAGCACACAAGAAGCCGAAGAGCCCGCAAGGCGCGCCCCAAAAAACACAACCAAAAAAACAACCACAAGAACACCCCCCCGGAAGACCAAAACCCACAAGGCACCCACCCCCCATAACGCGCGGTTGGGTCCGAGCTCTACCAGCACGCCAACTAAAACACACAA
>NZ_JAQYXB010000460.1:0-112258 GCF_036322405.1 Streptomyces sp. SP17BM10
CGCCTCCGCGATCCGCAGCGCCTGCTCCACGCCGTACTCGTCCAGCTCCGACAGGAGGCCGTCCACGCCCTCCCGGTCGGTGGTGTGGTCGTCCGCGAAACGACGGTCACCCGTCGCGTCCGGCACGTGCTTCACACAGACGACGATCCTCAAGCTCATGAGCGGTTCTCCTGTCACGGGTGCACTGGATCCATGGCCTCAGGTCATGCCGAGGGTACTGAGTGCCAATCCCGGCCCGGTCGCGCCGTGCGCGCCGCAAGCGCCACCTGGACCGGCATGCCGTGTCGGCTCTCTTCGACTGGCGTCAGAGGCTCCGAGTAGACAATACGGCACTCAGTACCCCTCGTAAAGGAACTCAGTACCCTTCCCGGTGGCCGGGGGCCCTCGGGCCGTCCTGCGGCGCCGGTCCGCCCAGGGCCACGGCGGCCTCGCCGGTGTGGACGCGGAAGGTGAGCGACTCCTGGAGGTACAGCCGGACGGAGTCCGCGTCGTGGGAGAGGTAGCCGACGGAGACGTCCTGGCCGAGGACGAGCTCGAAGTCGCCGCCGCGGGCGGAGAGCAGGAAGGCGCCCTCGATGGCGGGCGCCCAGATGATGTCGCCGTCCAGGAGCCGGGCGAGGTGGTTGTGGACGGGGTAGCCGTGGTCGCTGGTCTCGTTGACGGCCGTGAACGCGTCCGCCCCGAGGAGCAGCGCGTACGGGCCGCCGACGCCCGCGAGGCGCAGCGCCGTGAGGGCCCGGCTGACGGCGTTGGGGTAGTCCCGGACGTCGGCCGGGAGCGGGACGGGCGGGTTGGTGGCGGCGGCGCGGATGCCCTCGATCGCGGCGGCCCGGTAGCCCTCGAAGACGGCGCGGTCCTCGGCGAGGGCGAGGGTGCGGGCGGCGTCCTTGACGGGCTGCCAGTCGCAGTCGCGGGCGCCGCGCTCGACGTCGTCGACGGCCTCGCGCGCGACGGTGAACGGGACGCGGAGCTCGACCACCGGCCGGGCCTCGCGGGCATGGGCCAGGACGCCGTCGGCGGGCGGGTCGATGGCGGCGAGGTGGCCGGTGCCGACGGCGGCCAGTGCGGCGCCCTCGGGGCCGTGCAGGTCGACGGCACGGCGGCCGGCGACGTGCAGCTTGAAGGTCTGGCGGGCCTCCTCCTCGATCTCGGCCCAGGCGGCGGCGGAGACGGGAGCGAGGTCCCGGTGCAGGTTGTCCATGGGGCGCAGGTCCTTGTCAGGGGCCGTTCGGTCAGAGGGTGGACTTGAGGCTGCCGATGCCGAGCGAGCCGTCCCCCGGGAGGGCGGACGGCGCGGGCGGCGGGGGCGGCGGGGCGGCGAGGAGGTCGGCGGTCGGGACGAAGAACAGCGAGCCGGTGACGGCGCTGGAGAAGTCGAGCAGCCGGTCGGTGGTGCCGGGCGGGCGGCCGACGAACATGTTGCGCAGCATCTCCTCGGTCACCTCGGGGGTGCGCGCGTAGCCGATGAAGTAGGTGCCGTACTCGCCGCCGCGCTCGAAGGAGCCGAACGGCATGTTGAAGCGGACGATCTTCCGCTCCTCGCCGTCCGGTCCGGTGAGGACGGTGAGCGCGACGTGCGAGTCGGCGGGCTTGGCGTCGTCGTCGAGCTCGATGTCGGCGAGCTTGGTGCGGCCGACCGCGCCCTCCTGCTCCTCGGTGCTCAGCGCGTTCCACTTGTCGAGGTCGTGCAGGTACTTCTGGACGACGACGTAGCTGCCGCCGGCGAAGCCCGGGTCCTCGTCGCCGACGAGCGCGGCGGCCTCGGCGGCGCGGCCCTCGGGGTTCTCGGTGCCGTCGACGAAGCCGAGCAGATCGCGGTCGTCGAAGTACTGGAAGCCCTGGACGGAGTCGACGACGGCGGCCGCGCCGGCGAGGCGCTCGGTGAGCTTGGCGGCGAGCTCGAAGCAGAGGTCCGTCCGCTGGGCCCGCACGTGCAGCAGGAGGTCGCCGGGGGTGGCCGGGGCGCGGTGGCGGGCGCCGGCGATCTCGCGGAACGGGTGCAGCCCGGCCGGGCGCGGGCCCGCGAAGAGCCGGTCCCAGGCGTCCGAGCCGATGCCGGTGACGCAGGTCAGACCACCCTCCGGGGCGCGGAAGCCGACCGAACGGCGCAGTCCGGCGAGGTCCGGCAGGAGCTCGCGGACGGCGTCCTCGCCGCCGGGGTGCACGGTGAGCACGAGGAAGACCGCCGCGCGGGTCAACGGGGACAGGACGGCTTGCGGCTCGGGCTGCATGGGCGGGTCCCTCCGGAGGGGTCGTCGGGAAGGGGACGTCGGGAAGGGGGCGGCGGGAAGGGGGCGGCGGGGAGTCGTGCCAGGAAGGGGTGAACCTGATCATTCGTACGATTACACCGCAGAGCGGGCGGATCGGCGCGGGCAGCGTGCACCCCGCCGCGGGTCCCCCCGACAATGGGATGAGAGCTCCCGAAGGGCGGCGAACCGATGGCGCCGTACATCGCGGTGAGCGCGCTGAGCCACGAGGGCCTGGTGCGCGAGCACAACGAGGACAGCCTCACGGTCGGGCCGTGGACGCTCTGCGCCACGGTGACCACCAACCCGCAGACCCTGCTCTTCCCGTTCGGCCCGCCCTGCGTCATCGCGGTCGCCGACGGCCTCGGCGGCCATCCGGGCGGCGAGGTCGCGAGCTCCCTGGTCGCCCGTCGGCTCGCCGCGCACGGCCCGGGGCTCGGCGACGAGGAGACGGTCCGCGAGGAGCTCCAGGAGTGCAACCGGGCCGTCTACGCGGCGGCCGCCGAGGAGCCGGAGCTGGCGGCGATGGGCACGACGGTGGCCGGCCTGGTCCTGCTGCCCGAACGGGCGATGGCGTTCAACGTCGGCGACAGCCGGGTCTACCGGGTCACCGCGGACGGCCTGGACCTGGTGAGCGTGGACGACAGTCCGCCGCTGCCGCCCGGCCGGCGCACCACCTCGATGGTCACCCAGACGCTGGGCGGCTCGCTCGGCCTGACCTTCGTCGAACCGCACGTGCGCACGGCGCCGCTCGCCGCCGGCGACCGCTACCTGGTGTGCAGCGACGGGCTGACCGACCCGGTGCCCGAGGAGGAGCTCGGCGGCCTGCTCGCCCGGACCTCCGAGGACTCGGACCGGTCGGACGGGAAGGCGGCGTTCGAGCTGTGGCGGGCCGCGATCGAGGCCGGCGGGCCGGACAACATCACGCTGGCGCTGGTGCGCATCGGCGGATGACGGCGAAGCCGTGGTGACGGTCCTGACGACTCGTCACCACGGCTTCGCCGCTGCGCGGTTCACGCCTACGTGCGGATCAGCAGGGTCAAGCCCGCGGTCGCCAGGCCGACCACGACGGCGGCCGCGCCGTAGGCCAGGCGGTGCGCCCGCACCACCGGCAGGAAGCGGTCCACGGCGTAGCGGCCGGGCCCGGTCAGGGCGAGCGCGGCGGCGCCGGCCGCGATCAGCACCGGGTACTCGTCGCCCTGCGGCGCGAAGAACCCGCCGCCCCAGGTGACGGCGATCGCGTTGATCATCGTGCCGAGGACCGCGGCCCCGGCCAGCGGGGTGAGGAGGCCGATGGCGAGCGCGAGGCCGCCCATCCCCTCGGTGAGGCCCGCGACGACGGCCATGGCGTTGCCCGCCGGGTAGCCGCTCGCGGTGAAGAACTTGCCGGTGCCCTCGATCCCGCCGCCGCCGAACCAGCCGAACAGCTTCTGACTGCCGTGCGCGGCCATGGTCAGGCCGAGCACGAGGCGCAGGATCAGGAGTCCGACGTCGTAGGCGTGCGGGGAGGTCTCCGCCGGTCCGGAGATCATCCGGTTAGTGGTGGGGGCGGTCGTGCTCGGGCTGCTGCTCGGCATGCGCGTCTCCATCGATGGGGGGTTGGTCGCGGGGTGGGGGGTGGTGATGCGGCCGCGCTCGGACACCCTGCTTAGTTGAACTTTGAACCGGCCACCCCCAGACCGTACCGTGGAGTTCGAATTTGAACAACTGACGGTGCACCGGCAATTCGCGGTCCGGGCACCGCGCGGGCAGGGTGGAGACATGGCTGAACCCGCGCACCACGAACTGGCCGCGCTGCCCGGCACGCCCTACCCGCAGGCCCTCGCGGCCTTCGGCGAGCGGGTCCGGCTGATCGGTCCCGGCCAGTGGGACGCCCCCACCCCGTGCGCCGACTGGTCCGTCCGCGACCTCGTCAACCACCTCACCGGCGAGCAGCTCTGGATCCCCGAACTGCTGATGGGCGCCACCATCGCGGAGATCGGCGGCCGCTTCGACGGCGACGTCCTCGGTGACGACCCGGTCGCCGCGTGGACGGCCGCCGCCGGGGCCGCCAGGCACGCCTTCGCCGTCCCCGGCGCCACCGGGCTCACCGTCCACCTGTCGTTCGGCGACGTCTCCGGGCAGTACTACCTGGACCAGGTCACCACCGACCTCGTCATCCACGCCTGGGACCTCGCCGAGGGCATCGGCGGGCCGACCCGGCTGCCCGCCGGGCTCGTCGACTTCGCCCTGGCGGCGATCAGCGGCTACGGCGACCTGTCGGGCACCGGCGCCTTCGCCCCGCCCGTCCCCGTCCCCGACGACGCGGACCCGCAGACGCGCCTGCTCGCCCTCACCGGGCGCCGCGACCGCCCCCGCGAGGGCCGCTGACCCGCTGCTTCGCCGTTCACGCCGACCGATGCCGGACACTGGAGGTAACGGGGGACGTTTCCGTGCGAGAGGCGGGCGTGCCATGGTTCGCAGGCCGGACATCCTCGGCGAGTTCACCGCCGACCACCGGGCGGTCGCCGAGCTGCTCACCCGGGTCGAGTCCGCGCCCGACGGCACCGCCGAGCGCACCGACCTGCTGACGACGCTCACCGACCTGCTGTTCACCCACTGCGCCGCCGAGGAGGAGCACCTCTTCCCGGTCGTCCAGCACGACGTGCCCGACGGCGGGGCGCTGGTCTTCAGCTGCATCCACGACCACCTGGCGATCGGGCAGTACCTGTCCGACCTCCAGGGGCTCTCCCCCGACGACCCCGCGTTCGCCACGCTCCTCGGCGGCCTCGCCGACACCGTCCGCCGGCACCAGGCGACCGAGGAGGAGCAGCTGTTCCCCGCCGCACGCAAGGCCCTGCCCGCCGCGTCCCGCGCGGCACTCGGCGACCGCCTGCGGGCCGACCGGGAGGAGATCGCCGAGGCGGGCCCGGATTAGGGCCGCTCGCCGCCCGGCGCGCGGGGGTGCGACGACGGGCCCTGGGACGCGCCCTTCTGGCTGATCACCGCGAACCGGCCGCCCTGCGGGTCCTGGAGGCGCGCCACCCGGCCGTAGGGGGAGTCGAAGGCGGGCCCGAGCGCCGAACCGCCCAGCTCCCCGGCCAGCGCGATCGCCCGGTCGGTGTCCGCGACGGAGAACGACACCTCCCAGTGCGGCGGCGCGCCCGCCGGACCGCCCGCCTGCTCCTTCGCGAGCGCCGCGACGCTGTGGCCCTCCGCCCGAAGCACCACCCGGTCGTGCTCCCAGCGCACCTCGAACCGCTCCGGGTCGCGGCCGTCCCAGCGGAACACCTCCCCGTAGAACAGGGCCGCGGCGAACGGGTCGGGGGTGCGCAGCTCGATCCAGACCGGGGCGCCCGGCAGTTCCAGCCGCCGGGCCCGTCCCGGCGGACCCTCCCAGATGCCGAACGCGGCGCCGGCCGGGTCGGCGGCGAACGCGATCCGCCCGACGTCGAAGGCCAGCGGCCCGACGGCGAGCGTGGCACCGCGCTCGCGCACCGCGTCGGCGGCGGCGTCGGCGCTCTCCGTACCGAAGTAGCTCGTCCACGCGACCGGGATCTCCCAGCCACCGCCCGCGACGCCGAGCCCGGCCACCGCCTCGCCGCCGACCACCGCGTGCACGTAGGGGCCGAAGCGGTCCGGCCCGGGCTCGAACTCCCAGCCCAGCAGCGGCCCGTAGAACGCCTGCGCGTCCGCCAGGTCCCGGGCCGTCAGGCTCACCCAGCACGGAACGGCCGCCACGCAGCGCACCCGGGCGGTCTCACCGCTGCCCATCGCGGACCTCCTCGCCACCACCCGGCCGCCGGGCCCCTCCCGACACCCACGGCCCACCGGCCGCCCGGGACGCCCACAGCCTAGGCCGACGGGCGTACCCCGCGCCGACAGACACGACCGGGTTCAGCGCACCCGGTCCTTCGACGGCGCGGTGTCCGGCGAGATGCCGACGGGATCGGGCAGGTGGACGGCCTTCTGATGGGAAGGATCTTCGCCTGGACACCCTCGGGGGACGATCACGCCGGCGAGTGGTCACGGGCCGTCCGGCCTCTGACGATGGCACCCATCGACTGTGATGCAGGTCACACTGCGGGGTGAAATATCCGGGGACGGAATCCCCGTTTGGACATTCGTAGGCACAAGCGGGGAGAAGTTCCCCGGTATCCTGATGAGGAGCAGTCGTCGTGACCACCGCCGCCACCAAGCCGGCCCGTTCCGCGGAGAGCGTCCGGGCGCCCAAGTTGCGTGCCGATGCCACCCGGAACCGGGAGCGGATCGTGCTGGCGGCCCGGGACGCGTTCGTCGAGCACGGTGCCGATGTGCCGCTGGACGAGATCGCGAAGCGGGCAGGGGTCGGCAACGCCACGCTGTACCGGAACTTCCCTGACCGCACGTCGCTGATCAAGGCCGTGGCACTGCTCGTCAAGGCCCGCATCCTGGGCCTCGCCGAGACGGCGACGGCCGAGGCGGACGCGGACGGCGGCGCCGGCCCGTTCGACGCGCTCCAGCGGTTCGCGCACGCGACCGTCGAGGAGAAGGTCGGCGCGCTGTGCACGGTCTTCGGCACCCGGGTGGATCCGTTCGACCCGGACGTCGTCGAGATCCGCGACCGGCTGCACGGGGCCGTCGGCGGCCTGCTGGAGCGCGCCCGCGCGGCGGGCGAGCTGCGGCCGGACGTCGACCACGGCGACCTGTTCGTCGCGATGGCCCAGCTCTCCCGCCCGCTGCCCAACACCTCCTGCCGGATGCTCGACGAGTTCGTGCACCGGCACCTCCAACTGTTCCTGGACGGCCTGCGGGCACCCGCCCGTTCCGTCCTGCCCGGCCGGCCCGCCACCTTCGAGGACTTCCAGGCCGCCAACCGCTGATCCGTCCCGACTCCCGGAACCCCCGACCCCGACCGTCCCGACCGACCGGAACCACCAGGCCGCCGAGGCCTGACCCGGCATGCCCGCGCACGGTGCCGACCCGCGCCGCGCGCAGGCCCGTCGACCCCTCTCCCGCCCCGCACGCACCCGCGAAGTGAGTACCGCCATGCCCGAAACCGACGCCCGCCCGGCGACGCTGCCCGATCCGAGGCGCTGGAAGGCGCTGATCTTCATCGGCCTCGCCCAGCTGATGGTCGTCCTCGACGCGACCATCGTGAACATCGCCCTGCCGTCCGCCCAGCGCGACCTCGGCATATCCGACGGCAACCGCCAGTGGGTCATCACGGCCTACGCGCTGGCCTTCGGCGGCCTCCTCCTGTTCGGCGGCCGGATCGCCGACCTGTGGGGCCGCAAGCGCACCTTCATCGTCGGCCTGACCGGCTTCGCCCTCGCCTCCGCGCTCGGCGGCGCCGCGGCCAACACCGCGATGCTGCTCGGCGCCCGCGCCCTCCAGGGCGTGTTCGGCGCGCTGCTGGCGCCCGCCGCGCTGTCCCTGCTCGCGGTGACCTTCACCGAGGCCAAGGAGCGCGCCAAGGCGTTCGGCATCTACGGCGCGATCGCCGGCGGCGGCGGCGCCATCGGCCTGATCCTCGGCGGCCTGCTGACCGAGTACATGAACTGGCGCTGGACCTTCTTCGTCAACATCCCGTTCGCGATCATCGCCGCCGCGGGTGCCGTCCTGGTGATCCGCGAGCCCGCCGAGGGCCGCAACCGCAACCGCCTGGACGTCCCCGGCGTGCTGCTGGTGACCACCGGCCTGGTCTCCCTGGTCTACGGCTTCACCCGCGCCGAGACGAGCGGCTGGACGGCCGGCAGCACGCTGGGCCTGTTCGTCGCCGCCGCCCTGCTGCTGACCTCGTTCGTCCTGGTCGAGCGCAAGGTCAAGGCCCCGCTGCTGCCGCTGCGCGTGGTCCTCGACCGCAACCGCGGCGGGGTGTACCTGTCGCTCGGCATGGCCGTGATCGGCATGTTCGGCCTGTTCCTGTTCCTGACCTACTACCTGCAGATCGTGCTCGGCTACAGCCCGGTCCTGACCGGCGTCGCCTTCCTGCCGATGGTGGCGGGCATGATCACCGGCTCGACCCAGATCGGCGCCCGGCTGATGACCCGGGTCCCGGCGCGCTACCTGATGGCGCCCGGCTTCCTGGTCGCCTCGCTCGGCATGCTGATCCTGACCCAGATCGGCCTGGACTCCTCCTACCCGGTCCACATCCTGCCCGGCCTGATCCTGATGGGCCTCGGCATGGGCACCGCGTTCATGCCGGCCATGAGCCTCGCCACGCACGGCGTCCAGCCGCGCGACGCGGGCGTGGCCTCGGCGATGGTCAACACCTCGCAGCAGGTCGGCGGCGCGATCGGCACCGCTCTGCTGAACACCATCGCGGCCAGCGCCACCACGGGCTGGCTCGCCTCGCACATGACCGCCGCCGCCGCGGCCGACCCGGCCGCCGCCAAGGTGCTGCAGTTCCAGGGCATGGTGCACGGCTTCTCGACCGCGATCTGGGTGTCCTTCGGGATCCTGGTGGCGGCGTCGGCCGTGGCCTTCACCTTCGTCACCGCGGGCCGTCCCGGCGCGACGAGCGGTTCGGCCGCCGGTGCCGAGGACGCCGTCGAGGTGCCGGTGCTGGTGCACTGACCCCCGGCCCACGGCGGGGCCGAAACCCCGGGTGCGCACGCGGCCCGCCCGGTGTCCCACGACACCGGGCGGGCCGTTCGCGTTCCCGGGCCGGCCCAGTGCACACGGGCGGCCCCCGTCCCCTCGAAGCGGCGGCCCCGATCGACGAGAATGGCGGGTACCGCGAGATGTCCGCGGGCCGCCACCACCGGTCCGGCCCCCGGTCCCCCACGCCAGAGGGAGGACATCGTGCACCACCGCACCGAGCAGCTCTCCGACAGCAAGTACCTGCTGCTCACCACGTTCGGCGAGGACGGCAGCCGCCTGGAGTCGCAGATCTGGGTGGTCGCCGACGGCCCGGCGCTCGGCGTCTGGACCCCGGCCCACTCGGGCGCCGTCGAGCGGATCCGGCGCCGCCCCCACGTGCTGGTCGGCCCGTGCGACGCCCACGGGCGCCCGACGGGCCGCCGGATCCCGGCCCGCGCGCGGGTCTGCGACGCGGACGACACCGCCCGCTACCGCACCTCGCTGATCAACAAGTACGGCCTGACGGCCCTGCTCGCGCTGGCCCGCAGCCGCTTGCGCGTCGGCCTCGCGGGGACGGTGGGCGTCCGGATCACGATCGACGAACTCGAGCAGCGGCTGGTCGGGCCGCCGTGGCAGCTGCCGACGACGTACTGCCCCAACTGAGCACCGCCCGGGTCCGGTCCTCGGGCGGCCCGGGTTCAGTCCCCGTCGTCCGGTGCCCGCGCCAGGTCCCCGGGCTCGCAGGCCTCCCGTCCGGTCGCCACGTGCACGACCCGGACCGCCCGCTCGGGACCGCCCGGCACGACCCGCTGCTCGTGCCCGCAGCGCGGGCAGATCAGCGGGATGCGCGGCCGGGCCGGGTCCCGTTCGCCGTCCCGGGCGTACCCCCGCGCGTCCGCACGGGGGCCCGGGCCGCCGCCGGGGCCGGTCACGTCAGCGGGTGGGTCGGGACCGGGCTGACGTCCTGGATCTCGCCGTGGGCCTTGGTGAGGAGCTGCGACGCGAGGTCGTTGAGCGCCCGGGCCCCGGCGATCTCCTCGCCGACCCGCAACTGTTCCGGGTCCGAGGGGTGGCGGCTGCTGTAGCCGTGGGCGCGCACCTCGGTGCCGTCGCCGAGCCGGAGCAGGGCGGCGGCGGTCGTCCGCGGGCCCTCCTCGCGGAACTCCATCTCGATGTGCCAACCGACCAGAGTCTGCATGGCGGATCACCTCCATCGGTTACTCCTCCAGAGTGCGCCGCACCCGGCCCGCGCACCAGGCCAGAGTGGGCGGGTGGAGTTGAACGCGTTCAAGTCAACGGCGTAGAGTCACGGCGGCGAACAGTTTGAACGCGTTCAAGGAGGTGCTCGGTTGTCCGGGACGGGGTTGACCGGGATGGGGAAGGGCACGACCGAGCTGGTCGACCTGCTGATCCTGCTCGGCATGGGCGCGGTCCTCCCGCTCGGCCTCGGCCTGATCGGCGGGCCCGGGCTCGCCCGTGTCCGCCGGCTCTGGCCGCTCGCCGCCGTCCCCGGCGCCCTGTCGCTGTGGCTTCCGCGCGGCGAGTTCGCGGCCGGGTGCGCCGTGCCGTACCTGCTCGGCACGCTCGCCGTCGCCGCCCACGCGCCGCTGCGACTGGCCCGCACGCGCTCGCTCGCACCGCGCGAGGTCGCCGTCCTGACGGCGCTCGCCACGCCCGCGGTGGCCGGGACGGCCCTGGTCGCCGAGCGCGCCGGGTACCCGCTCTTCGGCTTCGAGCCGCACGTCCTGGCGCTGACCGTCCCGCACTTCCACTTCGCCGGGTTCACCGCCGCCCTGGTCGCCGGGCTCGTCTGCCGGGCGGCCGCACCGGACTGCGCGGTGGCCCGCGCCGCCGCGCTCAGCGTCCCGGCGGGCACGCTGCTGGTGCTCGCGGGCTACTTCCTCGGCGCCTGGGTGCAGTTCGCCGGCGCCGTCGTGCTCACCACCGGCATGTGGCTGGTCGGCCTCCTCACCTGGCGCGAGCTGCGCACCCGCACCGCCGACCCGGTCACCGCCCGGCTGCTCGCCGTCTCCTCGGCGGTGCTCGCGCTCACGATGCTGCTCGCCCTGTGGTGGGCCCTCGGCCAGGCGTCCGGGCTGCCCCACCCCACGCTCACCTGGATGGCCGCCACCCACGGCGTCGGCAACGGGCTGGGCTTCGCCCTGTGCTCGCTGCTCGCCTGGCGGCGGCTGCAGGCTCAGACGCCGCCGCTGGGCACCGACCTCCCGCTCACCCCCCACCGATGACCGAGGACCACCCGTGGACGACCTCAGCTACCCCGAAACCGGCGCCAGCGCGACCGGACAACTGCCGGACGGCTACCACCACTTGACGCACCGCGCGCGGATCGGCCACGGCCGGGCCGCCCTGGAGGTGGCCGGCGCCGCGATCCTCGGCTGGCGCATGCACCGCCTGGCCGGCGTGCGGATCGCCGCGGCCGCCGACGCCGCGCCCGGCCTCGCCGTGCGGTGCGCGATCGGCGTCGGCCCGCTGCGCGCGGGCGCCCCGAACCGGGTCCTGCGCACCGAGACCGGCCCGGACCGCTACGGCCTCACGTACGGCACCCGCGGCGGCCACCTGGCCAGCGGCGAAGAGACGTTCCGGGTGGAGCTGGGGCCGGACGGGGCGGTCTGGTTCACCGTCACCGCGTTCAGCCGACCGGTGGCCCGGTACGCCCGCCTGGCCGGGCCCCTCCTGCCGCTCGCCCAGCGGGCCTTCGCCCGGCGGTGCGGGCGGGTGCTCGCGCACGTCGCCGCCGACGCCGGATGACGGCCTCCACCGGGAAAAGCCCTGGCACGGCGGGCCGCCGGTTCGCCATCATCCCGGAGTGATCCTGATGCAGCCCGTGCTGGAAACCGCCGCCCCCGCCGACTTCGGCCTGTGGCCGATCGGCACGTTCACGCCCCACGGGTTCGTCGTCGTGGACGGCGCGACGGCGCCCGCCGACCTCGGCACGGCGCTGGCGAGCATCGCCCAGGGGACCGTGCCCCTCGACGGCGACGCCCCCGATCCGGCCGAGGCGGACGACCCGGTCGGCGCGTTCCTGTCCGGCCTGCTCACCAGCCCCTACCCGTACGCCCCCGGCGGCTTCCGCGTCACCGACACCGGGACCGGGACCGTCTTCGACCCGGGCTGCTGCAACGGCCTCGACGAGTGGCGCGAGTGGCTGGAGGTGCTCGACGGCGACGGCACCGGCGGCTTCGGCCACGGCCCGACCCCGCTGGCGCAGCGCCGAGGCGACGTCGTCCGGCTGACCGTCGACATGGACCTGAAGCAGGACAGCCCCGTCATCGAGGTGCCGGTCGACGAACTCCGCGCCCTGGTCGCGCGCGCCGAGCAGGACCTGCGCGACTTCGTCGGACGGGCCGGTCGCTGGGCCGAGCGGCACCTCCCGGACCACGCCGCCGCCATCGCGGCCGCACTCGCGCGGATCCCCGACCCGGTGACCGAGGACTGAGGGCGGAGGACCGGGGACGTGACCAGCTTCCACACCCACCGTGCCCTCGTGCACGACGCCCGCCTCCCGCCCCGGCGGCGGCTCGCGGCACTGCGCACGTGCCTCACCTGCTTCGCGCCGTACGGGTTCCGGGCGACGTACCACCACCTCACGGTCAGCGCCGGGATCCCGCGGCGGCTGGAGGCGGATCCGGACGCCCTCGTCCGCGCGGTCGAGGAGTTGCACGAGGCGCGGACGCTGTGGCTCGCGCGGGCGGCGGAGTTCGCGGTGCAGCGCCGGGCGGAGAAGCGGGCCGGCCGGCGGGCCGTGCCGACTCCGCGGCCGTGGTGGCTGCGGAGGTACGACACCGTGGGCGACCACGCCTGGTACGACGACCCGTTCCGCCACCCCGCGCTGTGGCTGCCCGACTACGTCCGCCGGCAGAACGCGCTGCTGGACGGTGCCGAGTTGCCCGGCTGCCCGGCCTGCGGGGACGAGGGGGCGGCGGTGGCGGTCCCGACCGGGCACGGCACGGCCGGGGTCTGCCCGGCGTGCTCCCTCGTGCTCCGGCCGTGCGACGCGTGCGGGCAACGGCACCGGGCACTCCTGCCGTACGCTCCGCGCGCCTGGCGCGGGATCTGGCGGCGCTCGCACATGACCGACGAGGGCAGGCCCAACCCCCTCTGGCCCCGGCTCGGCGGGTAGCTCAGGCCCGGTGGGCCGGGACGGAGACGAGCACCGTGCCCGTGCCCTGGACGCGCACCTCGAAGCGGTCGATCTGCCCCGGCTGGAGCGCCGTGCCGCCGCCGGTGTGCAGCGCGTCCCGGCTGTCCGGCTGCGCGCCGTAGCCGTCCGCCGGGACGTTCCACGTGGTGACCGTCTGACGCTCCCCCGCGTGCGAGACCGCGACCAGCGTGCACGTCAACGGGCCCCGGACCTCCGAGAGTTCGAGGGTCACCCGACTTCCCCAGGTGGTGCCGTCCACCCCGACGACGGCCCGGGCTCCGGTGTTCGGGTCGGTCGCGGAGAACTGCTGCGCGACGGCGACGACGGCGGGCGCGGCGCTGCCGCCGACCACCGCGGCCGTGACGACCGGGCCCGCGGCCACCATCGCGGTCGCGGCCAGCGCCAGCACCAGCCGCCGTACCCGGCCCCGCCGCCGGCCGGCCGAGACCTCGGTGACCAGCCGCTCCAGGAGGGCGGAGTCGGGGCCCGGGGGCGGTCCGGCCGGGTCGAGGCCGAAGGCCGCGGCCGAGGCCGCGTACCCGGCCAGCACGGGTTCGACCGGGCCGAGCTCCGCGACCTGCTCCGCGCACCGCGGGCACCCGGTCAGGTGCTCCTCGAACGCGGCGCGCTCGGCGGGCTCCAGCAGGCCGAGGACGTACGCGCCGGCGTCGACGTGGTCGGGTCCGCCGGGGGCGGGGTCGGGGCGGTCGGTCACGAGGTCACTCCCCGTTCCTCCAGCGCGAGCCTGAGCGAGCGCAGTGCGTAGAACACCCGCGACCGGACGGTTCCGGCCGGGATGCCGAGTTCGGCGGCCGCCTCCTTGGCGGTGCGGCCCTTGAGGTAGGTCTCGACGATGATCTCCCGGTGGGCGGGCGAGAGGTCGCCGAGGGCGTCCGCGATGGTCATCATCCGCAGGGCGCGGTCGAGTTCGTCGTCGGCGGGCACCAGCTCCAGCGGCGCGGCGTCCACCTCGCGGGGCCGGGCGAGGGCGCTGCGGTGGTCGTCGATGACGATCCGCCGCGCGACCGTGACCAGCCAGGGGCGCAGCGAGCGGGCCGCCGGGTCGAGCCGGTGGATGTTGCGCCAGGCCCGGACGAGCGTCTCCTGCACGACGTCCTCGGCGCGCTGGCGGTCGCCGGCGACGAGGTGGAGCACGAAGCCGTAGAGCGGACCGGCGTGCTCGCGGTACAGGGCGCGCATCAGCTCCTCGTCCGACGCCCCCGGCCCGCGTGCGGCGGCCTCACCGCGGGGGTGCTCCTCGGTCACCACTTCATCGTTGCGCACCCGTGCCTCCCGGGCGAGCGGCGGCGTCACGGGTCAGTAGCCGCTGCTCGGTGCGGACGGTTTCGGGGTCGCGGGGGCGCTCGGCGCCGGGGTGCTGCCGCTCGGCGCGCCCGCCTTGCCGCCGGTCGGGGTCACCGCGAACCAGACGCCCATGACGCCCTGGCCCTTGGTGTCACCGGGCTTGGTGTCCGGCGCGTACCGGTAGACCGGCCAGCCGTTGATGGTGATCTGCTTGCTGCCGTCGTCGCGGGTGAAGGAGCCGACGAGCTTGCTGTCGATGCCCTTGACGGTGGCGTTGCCGGTGGCGGCCTCGGGCGGCCAGGTGGAGACGCAGCCGGCGTTGCAGTAGGAGTCCGGCGGGGTGCTCTCGTCCTTGTCGAAACGGTAGAGGGTGAAGCCGGAGCCGTCGGTGACGATCGTGCCGAGCTTGGGGTCGGTCGCGGTCTGCAGGGTCGGTGCCGGCGTGGTCGACGGACTGGGCTTGGCGCTCGAACCGGAGCCGGAGGAGCCGCAGCCGGCCACGAGGGCGGTCACGGCGAGGCCGGAGGCGGCGAGCAGCACGGCCTGCCGCGTTCGGGGGTTGCTGCGCATGGTGGGCTCCCGCGGTCGGGGGGCGAGGTGGACACCCTTCTATACGGACGGTGGCGGCGCGCTGCTCACCGGTGCACCCCGGGCAGGACGGTGGAATAGGCCGTACCGGCTCGCCGTTGTCGGGGGCACAGGTCCGAGCCGTCTCCTCCGGAAGGGAAGGAATCGCGAGATGAGCAACACGGTCGAGCTGACCAAGGAGAACTTCGACGACATCGTCCCCGGCCCCGAGGGCAAGGACTTCGTCCTCATCGACTTCTGGGCCGGGTGGTGCGGCCCGTGCCGCCAGTTCGCCCCGGTGTACGAGAAGGCCGCCGAGCGCCACCAGGACCTCGTGTTCGCCAAGGTGGACACCGAGGCCCAGCAGGAGCTGGCGTCCGCGTTCGGGATCCAGTCCATCCCGACGCTGGCGATCATCCGCGAGGGCGTGCTCGTCTTCTCGCAGGCCGGCGCGCTGCCGGAGGCGGTGTTCGAGGACCTGATCGGCCAGGCCAGGAAGCTGGACATGACCGAGGTGAAGCGCAAGGTCGCCGAGGAGCAGGCGGCCGAGGGCACGGCGTGACCCGCTGGTCGACGTGACCCCGCTGGTCAACGCGCGGGCGGGCCCGGGGAGTCGTCCTCCCCGGGCCCGCTCCACGCCGTGAGCCGGGCCGCCAGCGCCCGGACCTCGTCGCGCAGCGCGTCCGGGGTGCGGACGGTGAACGGGCGGCCGAGGCCCGCGAGCAGCACCGCCACGCCGTCCAGGTTCTGCGCGCGGGCGCGCAGCAGCACGCGCCCCTCGGCCAGTTCGGTGACCGTCCCGACGGCGCGCGGCAGGCGCCGGTGCGCCTCGTCGAGCGTCATCCCGAGCTCCACCTCCACCCGGTGCGTCCACGGCACTCCCGCCAGGGACTCCACGACGCGCTGCACGGGGTCGACGTCGGCCGGCGGCTCGAACCCGGCCTCGCGCGGTTCGGCCCGGACGATCCGGTCCAGGCGGAAGGTGCGCTCCTCGCCGCTGCGGTGGTCGAGCCCGGTGGTGTACCAGCGGCCCGAGTGGAAGACCAGGCCGTACGGGTCGAACTCGCGCTCGCTGGGCCGGTCCTCGCGGTCCCGGTAGATCAGCAGCACCCGGCGCCGGCGGCGGGCCGCGTCGGCCAGGGCGAACAGCGCGGCGGCGGCCGGACTCGGCCCGGCGGCGGGCGCGGCGGTCAGGCCGAGGGTCTGTTCGACGGCGTCGATCCGCTCGCGCAGGGCGGGCGGCAGCACCCGCTGGATCTTCGCGAGGGCCGTCCCGGCGGCCCGCTCCCCCACCGTCAGGCCCGTGCTGCGCCCGGCGAGGAGGCCGAGGACGACGGAGGCGGCCTCGTCGGCGGTGAGCATGAGGGGTGGGAGGCGGTAGCCGGGCAGCAGGCGGTAGCCGCCGTAGCGGCCTCGGTCGGCGCGCACGGGGATGCCGAGGTCGGCCAGGCGGGCGGTGTAGCGGCGGACGGTGCGCTCGTCGACGTCCAAGCGGGCGGCGAGTTCGGCGGCGGTCAGGCCAGGGTGGTCCTGGAGCAGTTCCAGCAGGGCGAGCACGCGACTGACCGGGTGGTCCATCGGTTCCCCCGATTCTCTTCCGGGCGGGTTCTGTCCGGATTCGATCCTAGAGTCGTCGGCGAAGGGAGCCGGTCCCCGGATCCCCCCCGATGCGAAGGAGTGAACCGCCATGAGCACGTTCGTACTGGTCCCCGGTCTCTGGCTCGGCGCCTGGGCGTGGGACGAGGTCGTGGCGCCGCTGCGCGCGGCCGGCCACGCGGTGCACGCGGTGAGCCTGCCCGGACTCGCCGAACGCGCCGGGGAGAAGGGCGACTTCGGCCTGGAGGACCACATCGCGGACCTGGCCGAGCTGCTGGTCCGCGAGGACCTGCACGACGTGGTGCTGGTCGCGCACAGCGGCGCCTGCGCCCCGGTCGGCGGGCTCGCCGACCGAATGCCCGAGCGCGTGCGCCGGGTGGTCCACCTGGACAGCGGGCCGATGGCCGACGGCGGTTCGCTGTACGACCTGTGGCAGCCCGACCACCGGGCCTGGGCCGACGCCTCGGTGGTCGACGGCCGGCTGCCGATGCCCTCCTGGGACGCCATCGCCGCGTTCGGCGCGAGCACGGAGGGCTTGGACGAAGCGATGCGCGCCCGGATCGGAGCGCGGGCCACCCCGCACCCCGCCGGCGCCTACCTGGACCGGCTCCGGCTCACCGGCGCCGGGGCCGCGCTTCCGCAGGCGCTGGTGGCCTGCTCGTTCCCGCTCGCCCAGGTGCACGCGATGATCGAGGCGGGCCACCCGTGGTTCGCCGGGCTGGACGGGCCGAACTGGGAGCTGCGCGAACTCCCCACCGGGCACTGGCCGATGTTCTCCCGGCCGGCCGACACGGCCGCGGTGCTGGCCGAACTCGCGGCGCTCTGAGCCGTCCCGGCGTCGCGCACCCGCCCGCCGTTCGACCGTCCGTACGGCCGTCCGACATCCCGTCGTCCGCGTGTTCGCCTGCGCGGACGGGGGGCGTCGGCGCAGGATGGGCACGGCGTCGGGCACGCGGTCCGGCGCCGGTCCGGCAGGGAGGCCGGACCCGAACGGAGAGCGAGCACCACCCATGAGCGAACAGCCCACCGGCACCACCACCGAGCCGGAGTTCAAGCGGGTCACCACCGCCGTCGTCACCGGGAGCGCCGCCGACGCGCCGTACCACGTCGGCGTCTTGGCCGGCACCCACCCGCTGACCGCCGACGAGCCGGTGCGGCGCGGCGGTTCGGACAGCGGCCCGGAGCCGTTCGCGCTGCTGCTCGCCTCGCTCGGCTCGTGCACCGCTATCACCCTGCGGATGTATGCCGAGCGCAAGGAGTGGCCGCTGGAGGCGGTCCGGGTCAGGCTCGGGTACGAGACGAACGGGGCGCGCGGGCGGATCACCCGCCGGGTCGCGCTCTCCGGGTCGCTCGACGAGGCGCAGCGCGCCCGGCTGCTCGACATCTGCGAGCGCACGCCCGTCACGCTGGCCCTGAAGGCCGGGGTGGCCATCGACACGACGGAGGACGGAGCATGAGCACCACGGCCGACACGCGCGAGGAGTACGACGTCATCGTGCTGGGCGCCGGGCCGACCGGCGAGAACGTGGCGGACCGGACCGCCGCGGCGGGCCTGCGCACGGTGATCGTCGAGGCCGAACTGGTCGGCGGCGAGTGCTCGTACTGGGCCTGCATGCCGAGCAAGGCGCTGCTGCGCCCGGCGGCGGCGCTGGCCGACGCCCGCGCGGTGGCCGGCTCGCGCGAGGCCGTCGGCGACGGGCGGCTCGACGCGGCCGCGGTGCTGGCCCGGCGGGACTCCTTCGCCTCGCACTGGCGGGACGACGGCCAGGTGAAGTGGCTGCGCGACACCGGCATCGACCTGGTGCGCGGCCACGGCCGGCTGGCCGGCGTGCGGACCGTGACGGTCGAGGCGGAGGACGGCGGCGAGCGGGTGCTGACCGCCCGGCACGCCGTCGCCGTGTGCACCGGCAGCCGCCCGGTGCTGCCCGCCGGGGTGCCGGGGCTGGCGGAGGCCCGGCCGTGGACCAACCGGGAGGCCACCGGGGCCCCAGCCGTCCCCGGGCGGCTCGCGGTGGTCGGCGGCGGCGTGGTCGGCGTGGAGATGGCGTCGGCCTGGCGGGCGCTCGGAGCGGAGGTCGTGCTGCTGGTGCGCGGCGGCGGGCTGCTGCCGCGGATGGAACCGTTCGCGGGCGAGCTCGTCCGCGACGGCCTGCGCGAGGCCGGGGTGGACGTCCGATTCGGGGTGGAGGTCACCGCACTGGAGCGGACGGACGGCTCCGGACCCGTCGGGCTGACCCTCTCGGACGGGCGACGGCTGGACGTCGACGAGGTGCTGTACGCGACCGGGCGGGCCCCGCGCACCGCGGACATCGGCCTGGAGCAGGTCGGGCTGAAGCCGGGCGACTGGCTGGAGGTGGACGACAGCTGCACGGTGCTGGACGTGCCCGGTGAGTGGCTCTACGCCGCCGGGGACGTCAACCACCGGGCGCTGCTGACCCACCAGGGCAAGTACCAGGCGCGGATCACCGGCGCGGCCATCGCGGCCCGGGCCCAGGGGCGTGCGCTGGACACCTCACGCTGGGGCGCGCACGCTGCGTCCGCCGACAGCGCGGGCGCGCCGCAGGTCGTCTTCACGCAACCGGAAGTCGCCGCCGTCGGCCTGACCCTCGCGGAGGCCGAGCGGGCCGGGCTGCGGGTGAAGTCCGTCGACCACGACCTGGGCGCCGTCGCCGGGGCCTCGCTGTACGGCGACGACTACCGCGGCAGCGCCAGGGTGGTCTTCGACCTGGAGCGCCAAGTGCTGGTCGGCGCCTGCCTGGTCGGCCCCGCGGTCGCCGAACTGCTGCACTCGGCGACCGTCGCGGTGGTGGGCGAGGTGCCGATCGACCGGCTCTGGCACGCCGTGCCCGCGTACCCGACGATCAGCGAGGTGTGGCTGCGGCTCCTGGAGGGCTGCCGGGGCTGAGGTCCGCGCTTCCCCCTCCCCCAAGGTCACCTGCTCGGCGCGGCGCGACATCGCTCGGCGTTGCTCGGCGCGGCGAGATGTGACCTTGGGTGGACGGCGGGAGACTGGCAGTCGGGGGACGTCCCGGGGGGCGGTTTCTCGTGACCAGGTGGTGTGTTGGCATGACCGAGGTGCTGTTGGCCGTCGGAACCGAGAAGGGCCTCTTTCTCGGCCGCAGCCGCGACCGGCTGAGCTGGGAGTTCAGCGGGCCGCACTTCCCGATGAACGCGATCTACTCCGTCTCCGTGGACCGCCGTGACGGCCGCACACGGCTGCTCGTGGGCGCCGACAGCAGTCACTGGGGCCCGTCGGTGTGGCGCTCGGACGACCTCGGCACCAGCTGGAACGAACCGGCCGAGCCCGCGATCCGCTTCCCCGAGGGCACCGGCGCCTCGCTCACCCGGGTCTGGCAGCTCCAGCCCGCCGGGTCCGAGGCGCCCGGCGTCGTGTACGCGGGCACCGAACCGGCCGCGCTGTTCCGCTCCGAGGACGGCGGCGAGACCTTCGCGCTCGTCCGGGCCCTGTGGGACCACCCGCAGCGCTCCCAGTGGGGCGCCGGCTACGGCGGCCAGGGCCTGCACACCATCCTCACCGACCCGCGCGACCCGCAGCGGCTCCTGGTCGCCGTCTCCAGCGGCGGCGTCTACCGCAGCAAGGACGGCGGCGACAGCTGGGAGCCGTCCAACACCGGTCTGCGCGCCGAGTTCTTCCCCGAGGAGAGCCAGTACCCGGAGTTCGGCCAGTGCGTCCACAAGATCGCCCCGGACCCGGTCAACCCCGACCGCCTCTACCTGCAGAACCACGGCGGCGTGTACCGCAGCGACGACTGGGGCGCGAGCTGGCGGGCGATCGTCGACGGGCTGCCCGCCGAATTCGGCTTCGCGATCGCCGCGCACCCGCGCCGCGGCGACACCGCCTACCTGTTCCCGCTCGGCGGCTCCGGCGACCGCATCCCGCCCGGCCGCCGCTGCCGGGTGTTCCGCACCGAGGACGCCGGCGACAGCTGGCAGCCGCTCGCCGACGGCCTGCCCGGCGAGGACCACTACGGCATCGTGCTGCGCGACGCCCTGCGCACCGATGACGCCGACCCGGCCGGTATCTACTTCGGCAACCGCACCGGTGACGTGTACGCCAGCCACGACGAGGGCGACAGCTGGACGCTGCTCAAGGCCCACCTGCCCGACGTGCTGTGCGTGCGCGCGGCCGTGATCTCCTGACCGACCCCGGGGTGGCCGCGGGACCTCCGCTCGCCCGCGAACACCGGCGAAGTCCCGCACGCACCGGTTCCGGACGTGCATTCGTGCCCGTATTCGTGCCTGCATTCGTGCCCGTATTCGTGCCCGTATTCGCGACGACCCGTTGCCCCCGGGAGTCCGGGCTGGCCAGTATGGCCGGAGCACGGACGATCTCGACGATGGGGCAGGCGTGGCGGAGGCGGACTGGGTGATCGCGCGGACCTCCGACGGGGTGCCGGTGCTGCGGTACCGGCGGGGCGAGCGGGAGGGCCTGCCCTGGGCCGACCTGCTCGAAGTCCTCGACGGGTCGGGCGCGGTCGACCCGGTGGAGTTCGTCCGCGACACCATGCCCGGGTGGGCGGTCTCCGGATCCACCGGGTTCGGGCGGGAGTTGCTCGCGCTCGGCGCCACGCCGCTGCGGCACGCCCACGCGCTGCGACGCGACCTGCTGGCCGATCCGCCGCCCGCCGACTGGGCGGACGCGCCGCTGCGGGAGGGCCTGCGGGCCGTGCCCTGCGACCGCGCGCCCGAGGAACTGTTCGACGCCTGGCGGGCCGCGTTCGCCCCCGGCCACGTGGACCGGTTCGCGGGCGACGACCGCCGGGCGCTGGCCGAACGGCTCATCCCGCTGCTCGCCGGCACGGCCATCGGACCCGTGCTGCCCGCCAGCCTGCTCGCCGTGGACGCGGACGACCGGGTGGTGGGCGGCGTCGTGCTCACCGACCGGGCCGGAGTGCCGTGGGTCGGGGACGTCTTCCGCCACCCCGAACGCGGCTACCCCGGGCTCGGCACCGACCTGCTGCGCCGCGCCGTCGCGGACTGCGCCCGCCGCGGGCTCGCCGAGGTGCACCTGACCGTGACCGAGGGCAACCCGGCCCGCCGGGTGTACGAACGGCTCGGATTCACCCTGGTGCACACGGCCCTGACCGTCGTCGTGCCGGGCGACGCCCGGGCAACCGGCGGACCGGCCGGCTCCCGGTGACGGGCCCGTCCGCCCGTCACCGGGCCAGCTCCAGCACCACGATCCCGGCCGGCACCGTGACGCCGGCCGTCAGCCGCAGCCGGCTCAGGCGCTCGCGGAACACCGCCGTGGCGATCAGCGCGGCGATGACGATGCTCGTCTCCCGCAGCGCCGCGATCGCCGCGAGGTTCCCCCGGGACTGCGATCGCGCGCGGATCGGCGCCGCTGCTGGACTGGACGCAGATCTTCGGCAACCCCCTGCCCTGGGACGACCTGCCCTGGCTGCGCTCGATCACCGACCTGCCGATCGTGCTCAAGGGCATCTGCCCCCCCGAGGACGTGCGCCGCGCGAAGGACGGCGGCGCGGACGCGGTCCACTGCTCCGACCACGGCGGCCGGCAGGCCAACGACGGCCTGCCGGCCCTCGCCGCACTGCCCGGCGTGGTCGAGGCCGCCGACGGACTGCCGGTGCTGTTCGACTCCGGCGTCCGCACCGGCGCCGCAGATCACCCCCCGATCACGGAAAGGTCACTGTCAGAGGCTGTGTGTAGGCTCCCTGGCATGGCGAGGGTGACGCGGGACGATGTGGCGAGGGCGGCGGGGACGTCCACGGCCGTCGTGAGTTATGTGATCAACAACGGGCCGCGTCCGGTGGCACCGGCCACGCGCGCGAAGGTGCTCGCGGCCGTCGAGGAGCTGGGGTACCGGCCCAACCGGGTCGCGCAGGCCATGGCGCGCCAGCGCACCGACCTGATCGGGATGGTCGTCCCGGACGCCCGCCAGCCCTTCTTCGCCGGACTCGCCCACCAGGTCGAGCAGGCCGCCGCCGAGCGCGGCCGGCTGCTGCTGATCGGCAACTCGGACTACGCGGACGAGCGCGAGGCGCACTACATCCGCGCCTTCCTCGGCATGCAGGTGGACGGCCTGATCCTGGTCACCCAGGACCCGGCCGGCCCGGGTGTCAGCGGCTTCGACGCGACCGACGGGACGCCCGTCGTGCTCCTGCACCACCGCGCCGAGACGGCCGGCGGCGTGGCCGTCGTCGCGGACGACGAGGGCGGTGCCGCCGAGGTGGTCCGCCACCTGCTCGGCCACGGGCACAGCGAGGTCCACTGCTTCGGCGGCACCTTCTCGCTCAGCCCGGCCGACCCCGTCTCCGGCCGCACCGCCGGGTGGGCCGCCGCCCTGGCCGACGCCGGGATCCCCGCCGAGGGCCGGCTCGTCCCCGCACCCTTCGACCGGGTGCGCGCGCACGCCGAGGCGCTCCGGCTGCTGGCCCGGCCGGACCGGCCGTCCGCCGTGTTCTGCGCGACGGACGACCAGGCGATAGGCCTGCTGCGGGCCGCCGACGACCTGGGGATCCGGGTGCCGGAGGAGCTCGCGGTGGCCGGGTTCGACGACATCGCGGAGGCGGTGATCGCCGGCCCGGCGCTGACCACCGTCGAGACGGCGCAGGAGGAGATGGCCCGGGCCGCGGTGGACCTGGTGCTCGGCGGCGCCGAGGGGCGGGTCACCGGCGCGCGGACGTTCCCGGCCCGGCTGGTGCTGCGCCGCTCGTGCGGCTGCCCGAACCCGTCCGGACCGGCCTGAGCCCGCGCGGCGGCGCCGACGGGCTCAGGGGGCGGCAACTCCCGCCGAGAAGAGGTCAGTTCAGCTGGAAGGTGGCCTCGACCGGGTAGTGGTCGCTCGGCGCGTTGGTGTCGACCTGGCCCGGGGTCCAGCCGGCCTGCGGATCGAAGTCGACCCGCACGGTGGACATCGCGGAGGGCACCGGACGGCCGGGGGCGTTGAGGTAGCCGATGTAGTCGAGGTCGTCCCGGTAGTCCTTCGGGAAGGTCTCGACGCCGGACATGTACTGGCACCAGGCCGAGGCCGGGCAGTCCATGGTGTTCAGCGTCTGGTTCGGGTCGGTGGCCGGGGTGCCGAGGACGCCGTCCACCGCGTACTGGGCGTTGGCGTAGTCGCCGCGGGCCTGGCCGTGGACGTACTCGACGTTGAGGTCGCCACCGATCAGGACGGGCGCGCTGGTGCCGGCGATGCCGTCGACCCAGCTGCGGATCTCGCCGAGCTGCCCGAGCCGGGTGGCCTGGGTGGTGTCGGTGGAGGTGTCCGACTCGTCGGCCTGGAGGTGGGTGCCGACGACCCACGCGGTGGAGCCGTTCTTGGTCACCCGGACCAGCGCGGCGCCCTTGTTGGCGTGGTAGTCCCACGTGCCGTAGGTCGAGTTGCCGAAGACGTGGGCGTACTGCGCGGTGATCGGGTACTTGGAGAGGATCATCGTGCCGCCGTTGATGACGAACCACGAGCTGGAGCAGTTGCCGCTGATGCCGGTCCAGCCACCGCCGGAGCAGGTCTGGCCGACCACCGGGGTGCGGTAGGGGTAGAGGTCGGCGAGCTTGGCGTTGATGTCGGCGGTCGAGCTGTTGTTGAACTGCTCGTCCAGGATCACGACGTCCGCGTCGTGCTGACGGACGATCTGCTCGATCACCGGGGTCCGTCGGGCGGCCTGCTCGTTCTGGGTGCTGTCGACGACGGCGGTGCCGAGGTCGACGTTGAAGGCGAAGACGGACAGCGTGGCCGGGGCCGCCCTGGTGTCGGCGACGGCGGTCGGGGCGGTGCCGCCGAGCAGCAGTGCGGCGGCGGCCGCCGAGGTGAGGGCGGTGGCCGTGCGACGCGAGAGCATGGGCGTTCTCCTGGGGGATTCGTCTACCCTGCGGATCCCGGCGGCCGAAGGGGCACGGTCGCTCGGGGATGGCAGCGGAACGCTAGCTACTGCTCAGTACATCGGGAAGAACGCGAGATGTCTGTACAGCCCTGACCAGATGTACGACGAGATGTCTGTACATCCTCGGAGCTCCTGCCACGTTCTCCGCCGCCGCGCCGGCCCGGTTGACGGTCCGTCGAAGGCCGTGCGGCCGGTCAGCCGTCGACGAACTCCTCCGCCAGCAGGTCCATCAGGAGGTTGTCGTGCCACGTGCCGTCCGGGCCGCGCTCGTAGCGGCGCATGGTGCCGACGGGCCGGAAGCCGACCTTCTCGTAGCAGCGGATCGCGGCGGCGTTGTCGGCGGCCGGGTCGATGATCAGCCGGTGGTAGTGGTGGTCGCGCACGAGGTGCCGGGCGAGGGTGCGGACGGCATCGGTGCCCAGGCCGAGGCCGTGGACGCCCGGGTCGAGGTAGAGGTCCATGCCGGCGTGGCGGTAGTCGTCGTCGTTGTTCGCGTACCACTGGATGGCGCCGACCACCTTGCCGCCCAGTTCCACGGCCAGGGTCTCGGTGTCCGGCGATTCGAGGTCGGTGGCGACCTCGTCCACGAGGTCCTCGCCGCCGCGCCAGCGGGCGTAGACCTCGGGCGTGCCGCGGATCGCCGCCAGCGCCGGGATGTCGTCCCCGGTGGCGGGCCTGAGCGTGACGAGGGTGCCGTGCAGGATCGTCCCCATATGCGGCATGTTGGCACGGAATTGGGCTCCGGGCGAGTGGTTGGGCGGGGCCTTCCGCACCGCTGCGACCGGCGAGGACGAACCGGGCCCCGACCGGCGGATGCGAGGACTCCGGGGTGATCGCCCTGGCAGCTGCGACACACCTCCGGAGGGGCCGTCAAACCCTCTCTGACCTGTGGTTTTCCTATCGGTAGGGTGGGGATTGGACACGGCCGGAACCTCCCCCGTCCCCTTCCCGGGGACACGATCGGAAGGCACCACGCATGAGCCTCAGCATCCGCAACCAGCTGCCCGGCACCGTCAGCTCCGTCACGACCGGCGAGGTGATGGCCACCGTCAAGGTCCGGCTCGCCTCCGGCCAGGAGCTCACCGCCGCGGTCACCGTGGACGCCGTCAAGGACCTCGGGCTGGGCGCGGGCAGCTCCGTCCGGGCCCTCGTGAAGTCCACCGAAGTCGCCCTGGCCACCGGGCCGGTCGCCGGGCTGAGCATCCGCAACCAGATCCCCGGCACGGTCACCGAGGTCGCCACCGGCGGCGCGATGGCCGGGGTCAAGGTCGACGTCGCGGGCGGCGCACTGACCGCCGCGATCACCGCCGACGCCGCCGCCGACCTGGGACTCGCGGCCGGCTCGTCGGTCGTGGCCCTGATCAAGTCGACCGAGATCTCACTCGCGACCGCCTGAGCGGGCCGGAACCACGGGGCCCCTCAGGAGAAGGACTCGCCGAGCGGCCCCAGCCAGACGTCCGTCACCCCGCTGACGTAGCGGGCTCCGCAGTGGTCGTCCGGGACGACCAGCTGCGGGCCGGCCGCGTCCAGCGGGGCGCCGTCCATGCTGGTGGCCAGCAGGATCTCCTGACCGCCGAAGTCCGGGTCGATCTCGGCCCAGGAGACGACCGCCCGGTGCCCGTCCGCGCCGGCGACCGACAGCAGGAAGCGCAGCCGGTGCTTGCGGCCGCTGAAGTCGATCCGCGGCCGCGCCGCGCGCAGCACGTCCCACAGGGCCGGGCCCTCGTAGCCGTGGCGCTGCTCGCCCTCCGTCCGGCAGTCGAAGCTCACCTCGACACGGTGCGCGGGGAGGGTGCGCAGCTCGTCGACGGTCAGCTCGGCGGGAAGGTCCAGGTGGCCGTGCAGCCGGACGGTGGCTCTCGCCGGGGTCATGTGCTCGCCCTCCTCCCGAGCCGCTCCGCCGCGGCCCGGGAGGAGGGTTACCCGAACGGGGTGAGCAGCATTCGCAGGTGCAACGATGAAAGGAACCTTTCAGTCGCATCTGCGATGGATGATGCCCATCAGGGCCAGCAACTGCAATCGTCCTGACGGTCGGTTCCCCACCCCGCCGCCACCGCCCGCCCTGGATGATCCCACGAGAAGAACCACCCCTCCGCGACCTGCATTTACGATGCCCGTGCGAATGTTGACCTTGCAAATGCGAGAGGCGGCGAACAGATGATCGTCGGTGACCTGCTGCACCTCGACGACCTCGGCATCCGGCTGGCCTGGAGCGCGCCGCAGCTCCTCGACCGCCCGGTCACCGGCATCAGCTCCACCGACCTCCAGGACCCGGCCCGCTACCTCCAGACCGGCGAGCTCGTGCTCACCGGCCTGGTCTGGTGGCGGCCCGCCGACGCCACCGGCGCGCTGCGCTTCGCCACCGCGCTGCGCAGCGCCGGGGTGGCCGCCCTGCTGGCCGGCGAGGGCACCCACGGCAGCATCCCCGTCAGTCTCGCGGAGGCCTGCCGCACGCACGGCATCCCCCTGCTTGCGGTGCCCGCGGGGACCAGCTTCCGCGCCGTCACCGACCGCGTCTACCTGCGGCTCTGGGGCGACCTGCGGGCCGGTTCGCCGGACACCGCGGCCATCCCGGAGGCCGTCCGGCACGACGTGCTCGACCTGATCCACGCGGGCGCGGAGCCCGGCGAGGTGCTGACGCACGCGGTCGGCCGGCTCGGCGTGCCGGACTGCTCGATCGTCACCGCCGGCGGCCGGCCCGTCGCCGCCACCGCCACCCCGGTGCCGTCCGCCGTGCGCGGCGACGCCGGGCTGCCGGTCGGCCCGCAGGACGGCTCGCCCTTCGACGGCTGGCGGCTGCGCCCGCACACCCGGGCCGCGGCGGCCGAGCCGATGCTGCGCGCGCTGGCCGACCTGCTCGCGCCGCTCGCCGTCCGCGACCGCGCCGCCGCCGTCGCCCGGCACCGGGCCGGCGGACGCCTGCTGGACGTCCTCGCCGGGGACGGCGGCCTCGCCGAGCCGCTCGCGGCCTGCGAACTGGGCGAGGCGCGGGCGCTGGTGGCGGTCACCGCGCGCATCGACGATGCACGGGCCGAAGCGGATGACGACGGCACACCGGCGCGATGGGCCGCGCACGCGCTGGCCGAGGCCCTGCACCCGCTCGGCGTGCCGTTCGCGGCCGGGACGGACCGGGCCGGCCGCGCCGGTGCCCTGGTGGCCGCGCCGGTCGACCGGGTCGCCGAACGGCTGCGACGGGCCCGGCCCGCCCTCCAGGCCCGGCTCACCGGGCGGCGCACCCTGCGGGTCGGGGTCGGCCCGGCCGCGCCGCCCGACCCCGCGGCCCTGCGGGCGGCCCTGGTGCAGGCCCGCTACGTGTTGGAGGGTTCGGCCGGACCGGTCGGCAGCGCGGCGGAGCTCGACTCGCTGGCCGGGCTGCTGCGCGGCATCCCGGCCGAGGTGACGGCCGCCTTCCACACCCGGCTGCTGGCGCCGCTGGCCGCCCACGACCGGGAGAACGGCGTCTCGCTCCTGGGCACGCTCGCGGTGTTCCTGGACCACGACGGCTCGTGGGCGCGGACGGCGGAGCAGCTCCACGTCCACGTGAACACCGTCCACTACCGGATCCGCCGGATCGAGGAGCTGACCGGGCGCAACCTGGCCCGCCTGCACGACCGGCTCGACCTGCGGGCGGCCCTGCTGTGCGCCCCGGAGCCGGTCCCGGTCCCGGCGCAGGGGGCGGGGCCCCGGTCGGCTTCGGCGGTTACGGGACGTCGTCCGGCCGCAGCCGGGCGCTGACCTCGCCCAGTCCCTCCGCGAGGACGGCGAGCTGCTCGCGGGTGAGCACGTCGATCAGCAGCTCGCGGACCAGGGCGACGTGCCCCGGCGCGGCCCGGCGGACCGCCTCGCGCCCCTGGTCGGTGAGTTCGGCCCTCACGCCGCGCACGTCGCTCGGGCAGGAGCGGCGGCCGACCAGGCCCATCCGTTCCAGCTGGGTGACCTGGTAGGTGAGGCCGCTCTTGGAGGTGACCAGCTTCTCGGCCAGCTCGGTCATCCGCAGCGAACCGGCCGGGACCGCGGAGAGGTGCACCAGGATCTCGTACTGGGTGTGCGAGAGGCCGGAGTCCTCCTTGAGCTGGCGCTCCAGGCGGCGGTTGAGCAGGTTGCTCGCGACGACGAAACCCCGCCAGGCGGCCATCTCGTGCTCGTCGAGCCAGCGGGGCTCACGGGGTGCGGACATGGGCTCAGCCTACTCCTGTTGTTCAAATTCGAACGAAGGTGTACCGTCGGTTGCAGAGGTTCAAATTTGAACTACCTTGCACGGCCCTGGAGAGGAAGTCGCCATGAGCACCGCGGCCCCCGAGCGCATGCCCGCCCTGTACCTCTCGCACGGCGCGCCGCCGCTCGCCGACGACCCGATCTGGCCCGGCCAGCTCGCTGCCTGGTCGGCCGACCTCCCGCGCCCCAAGGCGATCCTGATGGTCTCGGCCCACTGGGAGGAGGCTCCGCTCGCGCTCGGCGCCGTCGACACCGTGCCGCTCGTCTACGACTTCTGGGGATTCCCCGAGCACTACTACCGGGTCCAGTACGCCGCCCCCGGCGCACCGGAGCTCGCCGAGCGCGTGCGCAAGCTGCTGCGCGCCCCGGGCACGCCCGTCCAGGACATCCCGGACCGCGGCCTCGACCACGGTGCGTACGTCCCGCTCGTCGAGATGTACCCCGAGGCGGACGTCCCCGTCCTCCAGGTCTCCCTGCCCACGCTCGACCCTCGGCGGCTGATGGAGATCGGCCGCCGGCTCGCCCCGCTGCGGGACGAGGGGGTGCTGATCGTCGGCAGCGGCTTCTTCACCCACAACCTGCGGGCGCTCAGCAGCGACGGGCGGATCAGCTCCGTCATGGCCGAGTTCGACGACTGGGGCCGGCGCGCACTCGCCGCGCAGGACCTCGACGCGCTGCTCGACTTCGAGCACAAGGCCCCGGCCGGGAAGCTCGCGCACCCGCGGACCGAGCACTTCGCCCCGCTGTTCGTCACGCTCGGCGCCGGCGAGGCCGACCTCGACAGCCAGCGCAGCGTCATCGACGGCTTCTGGATGGGGCTCGCGAAGCGCTCGATCCAGCTCGGGTAGGGGCGGCCGGACAGGCTCCTCACAGCGCGCAGCAGGTGAAGCGCTCGCCGATGTGCTCGGGCTGCTCGATCTCGTCGACCAGGGCGACCGCGTAGTCCGGCACCGAGATCCGGCTGCGGCCGGCCGCGTCGGTGAGCAGCTGCTCGAGTCCCGTCCGGTAGTGGCCGGTCCGCTCCCCCGGGCCGATCTCGGCCGCCGGGCTGAGCACCGTCCAGCGGACGTCGGAGACCGTCCGGTAGTAGTCCAGGGCCCCGCCGTGCGCGTGCATGATCTGCAGGACCGGCTCCGGCAGGCCCGGGGCGTCCCAGACCCGCACGCCCGGCGCGGTCTCCAGGCTGCCCGCCCCGCCGACCGCGATCAGCCGCGGCGCCGCGTCGCCGAGCGCCCGCAGGCCCTCGACCAGCGACCGGGCGGCGGGCTCGATCAACGCGACGTGCCCCGGGCCGTCGCCGCCGCCCACCGCGCTCACCAGGACGTCGCGCCCGGCCGCGACCCGGGCCACGTCCGCCCGGTCCAGCACGTCGCCGCGCTCGACGGCCGCCGCGTCGCCGCGGTACCGGCCCGGATCGCGCACCACCGCCGCGACCTCGTGCCCGCGCGCCCGCGCCTCCGCGACGACGGCGCTGCCGATGGTGCCGTTCGCGCCGATCACGGCGATTGTGGCCATGGCGCACCTGCCTGTTCGTTCACCTACCTCGATTATCGGCTCGCCCGGGCCCCCTGTCCCTGTCGGCCGGAGCGCCGGGGCAGGGGCGGGGGTGAGGCTTCGGGGTCAGGCGTCGCCGAGGGCGACGCGCTCGGCGTGGCTGCGCTCGACGCAGAACTCGTTGCCCTCGGGGTCGGCCAGGAGGGCCCAACCGCGGCCGTCCGCCGTGCGGCGGTCGTCGACCAGCTTCGCGCCCAGGGCCAGCAGGCGCTCGACCTCCTCCTCCCTGGAGCGGTCCTGCGGCTGGAGGTCCAGGTGGACGCGGTTCTTCACCACCTTGCCCTCCGGCACCCGGATGAACAGCAGCGACGCCCCCGCGGACTCCACCGCCGCTTCCGGGTCGCCCGGGTTGTCGTCCTCGCCGACGGTGCCGTCCAGCACCTGCGCCCAGAAGTCCGCGAGGGCGAACGGGTCTGCGCAATCGATCGTCACGTGTCGTACCAGAGAAGCCATGAGCCCTACTCTGGCTCCGGCCGTTGCGATCCGTCCAGCCTGTTCCGGGAGTGCCGGTGGCCGGAGAGCGGGAACTCCGGCGGGAGCGCCGTCAGCACCTCCCGGAGCGCGTACCCGCTCTTCTCCGCCACCCGGCACGAGGCGGCGTTGTCCACCTGGTGCAGCAGGTCGATCCGGGTCAGGCCCTCGTCGGCGAACGCGGTGAACGCCCAGGCCGTCAGGGCCCCCACGGCCCGCGGCGCGACGCCCCGGCCGCGGGCGGCGGCGGCCGTCCAGTAGCCGACCTCCGCCCCCTCACCGCCCGGGGTACCGCGCTTGAGCACCACGTTGGCGACCAGGGCCCCCGCGCCCGGGGCCCTCACGTCGAGGACGGCGAAGCTGTAGCGGGAGCCCTCCGACCAGCCGCGGTACTGCGCGTCCAGCCAGTGCGCGGCCTGATCGGCGTCGTCCACCGGGACGCGGGTGAAGCGGCGCAGCGTCCCGTCCCGGTAGATCTCGACCAGCGCGGGGGCGTCCGCGTCCTCGAACGGGCGCAACAGCAGGCCGTCCGCCGTCGGGAGGGTGGTGAGGGCGACGGTCACCGCAGGCCCTCCCAGCCCCAGCGGGGCGTCGGGCCCGGCTCGCCGAGGTCGGTGCCGGCCGGGGAGGAGGAGACGTCCTCGGCGATCCTCGTGCCCCAGTCGAAGTACTCCAGCACCCGCCGGCGCAGCAGTTCGTCGTCCGGCAGCTCCTTGCCGACGGCGGCGGTCATCAGCTCCATCCAGCGCAGGCGCTGCTCCTCGGTGATGGCGAGGCCGAGGTGGGCGCGGAGCAGCGACCGGTGGCCGCCGAGCTCCTCGGTGTAGCGGGCCGGGCCGCCGAAGACCTCGGCCAGCCAGACGGCGACGTGCTCGATGTGGGTGGTGGTGAAGTGCTCGAAGACGGGCGCGAGGAGCGGGTCGGCGAGGACGCCCTCGTAGAAGGTGTTGCTGAGTCTGCGCAGCGCTTCGATGCCGCCGACGGCCTCGTAGAGGTCGTCCGGCCGCTGGTCGTCGCTCATCGGTGCTCCCCGTCGTGGTGGTTGACCCTGCCCTGTGGTGACCCTGCGTCGGGACTTTCCTAGCACGTCCGGTACGGCTCCTCGGCGGTTCTCCGCATTCCGTGCTTGACCGCCGGTGCTCGCCGCGCTGGCGACGGCGGGCGAGTTGCCAGCGGCGAGCGAGTGCCAGCGGCGGGCGAGTCGCCCCCGGCGACCGGGTCGCCCACGGCCGCCGACGCCACGGCCGCGGACCTGCGTTCGGACGGGTGACACCCCCGATCGGGGGTGTGCAGAGAGCGGCCGGGAGAGGAAAGTAAGCGCATGCAGATTCCACTCTCCGTGATGGACTTCCTCGACCGGGCCGAGCTGGTCTACGGCGACCGGGTCGGGATCGTCGACGAGCCCGTGCAGCCGGCCGCCTCCTGGGGCGACCTGAGCTACCGCCGGATCGCCGAGCTGGCCCGGGCCCAGGCCGCCGGGCTGGACCGGCTCGGCGTCGGGCCCGGCGAGCGGGTCGCGATCGTGTCGCACAACTCCGCCCGGCTGCTCACCTCCTTCTTCGGGGTGAGTGGGTACGGCCGTGTGCTGGTGCCGGTGAACTTCCGGCTCAAGGCCGAAGAGGTGTCGTACATCGTCGAGCAGAGCGGCGCGTCCGTCCTGCTCGTCGATCCCGAACTCGCCGACGCGCTGCACGGGGTGGTGGCCAAGCACAAGTTCGTGATCGGGGCCGACAGCGATGCCGTCCTCCACGACTTCGACAACTCCCCGCGCCGGTACGCGATCTCCGAGAACGACACCGCCACCATCAACTACACCAGCGGAACCACCGCCCGCCCCAAGGGCGTTCAGCTCACCCACCGCAACATCTGGCTCAACGCGACGACCATGGGCCTGCACTACGGCGCGAGCGACCGGGACGTCTACCTCCACACCCTGCCGATGTTCCACGCCAACGGCTGGGGGCTGCCGTTCGCGCTCACCGGCCTCGGCGCCCGGCACATCGTGCTCCGCAAGGTCGACGGCGCCGAGATCCTGCGCCGCGTCGACCGGCACGGCGTGACCTTCCTCTGCGGCGCGCCCGCCGTCGTCCAGATGGTGCTGGACGCGGCGGCCGACTGGGACGGCCCGGTGCCCGGACGCGACCGGGTGCGGATGATCGTGGCCGGCGCCCCGCCGCCCACCTCCGTCGTCCAGCGCGTCGAGGCCGAACTGGGCTGGGAGTTCATGCAGCTCTACGGCCTGACCGAGACCTCCCCGGTGGTCACCGTCAACCGCACCCGCGCCGAGTGGGACGCCCTGCCCGCCGCCGAACGTGCGGAGAAGCTGGTGCAGGCCGGCGCCCCCTCCCTCGGCACCCAGCTGCGCGTCGACCCGTCCGGCGAGGTGCTCGTCCGCTCCAACACCGTCCTGGACGGCTACTGGCGGCAGCCCGCGGCGACCGCCGAGGCCCTGCGCGACGGGTGGTTCCACACCGGCGACGGCGGCCACCTGACGGACGGCTACCTCACCATCTCCGACCGCAAGAAGGACGTCATCATCAGCGGCGGGGAGAACGTCTCCTCGATCGAGGTGGAGGACTGCCTCTACGCCCACCCGGCCGTCGCCGAGGCCGCGGTGATCGGCGTGCCGGACGAGAAGTGGGGCGAGACCGTCAAGGCGCTGGTGGTGCTCCGGGAGGGGCACGGCGGTGTCACCGCGGCCGAGCTGATCGCGCACTGCAAGCAGCGGCTGGCCGGCTACAAGTCGCCCACCTCGGTGGAGTTCCGCGACGAGCTGCCGCGCACCGCCACCGGGAAGCTGCAGAAGTTCCGGCTGCGGGAGCCGTACTGGGGCGGGCAGGAGCGGCAGGTCAACTGAGACCGTCCGTCGGTCCGTCGGTCCGGGTCAGTCGAGCAGCCCCGACTCCCTGGCTGTCAGGGCGAGTTCGGTCCGGTTGCGGACGCCGAGCTTGTGCATGGCGGACTTCAGGTAACCCGTCACGGTGTTGCACGTCAGCCCCAGCCGGGCGGCGATCTCCGGGTTCGTCCGGCCGGTCGCCGCCCAGCGCAGCACCTCGTGCTCGCGCGGGGTCAACGGCCGCGCGAGGGTGGCCCTGCCGGGTTCGCGCTCCGCACGGCCCCAGGCGGCGGCGCCGGCGAGCGCCCGGATGGCGGTCGCCGCCAGCTCGCCGACGGCCGCGATCCGGACGTCCCCGAACGGCACGACGGCGCGCAGCGAGGCGTACACCACGCCGTACACGGTGCCGTCGTGCAGCAGCGGCACCGTGAGCATCGCGTACAGGTCCTCGGCGCTGACGGCGGCGTCGTGGTGGTGCGAGATCGTGGTCGCGGCCCGGTAGTCGGGCACCCAGCTGGGTGCCCGCTCGGCCAGCGCCCGCCCGCCCAGGCCGGTGCCGGTCGGGACGGGGCGATCGTGCAGCAGGTCCGCCCGGGTGCCGGCCCAGTGCCGCAGCACCAGTCCGTCCTCGTCCGCACGGTGACCCGGCAGCGCCGCCGGCAGCGGCTCCGGCACCCCCACCAGGCCGACGTCGGCCCCGCACTCCGCCACCACCCGGCGGGCGAGGTCGCCGAGCACGGCGTCCCTGACCAACTCGGCGGCGCGCGCCCCGAGCCCGTGGTCGTCCGTCGGCGCGGGGGTGGGGGTGTCCGCGGCCCCCGTCATCGCGAGCCCGCCCTTCGCGTCGCGTGCATCGCGAGATTCTCACACGCGGCAGGGGCGCTGGCGAGGGTTCCGGCGTGCGGGTTCGACAGCCTTGATTCGGCGGAGTGGCAGGTATGGGGGCCGCGCCCGGCGTAGGGTGCGGCCGTGGCCGTGGATTACCGGCGGGTAATGCGCCGGGACCGGAGGAAGGGGAACCGATGACGGATCCGAACGCCCCGAAGGACGCCTCGAAGGACGTCCCGAAGGGCGCCCCACAGGGCGGCCCGCAGGACGCTGCACAGGACGTCCTGCGCGACCTGCTGGCCGACCTGACCGCCGAGAGCGCCGTCCTGGACGCGCTGGTGGCCGACCTCCCCGCGGCCGGCTGGGCCCGCCCCACCCCCGCCGAGGGCTGGACGGTCGCGCACCAGATCGCCCACCTCGCCTGGACCGACGACTGGACGGTCCGCGCCACCCGCGACGGCGAGGCCTTCACCGCGGACGCCGGCGCCGCCTTCGGCGACCTCCTCGCGGCCGGCCGCGACCCGGTCGACGAGGGCGCGGCCGCTGGCGCCGCCGACGAGCCCGCCACCCTGCTCGCCCGCTGGCGCACCGGACGCGACGAGGTGCACGCCGCGCTCGCCGCCACCCCGGCCGACGTCAAACTCCCCTGGTTCGGCCCGCCGATGAAGCCCGCCTCGATGGCCACCGCCCGCCTGATGGAGACCTGGGCGCACGGCCAGGACGTCGCCGACGCCCTCGGCGTCACCCGCGAACCCTCGGCCCGCCTGCGGCACATCGCCCACCTGGGCCTGCGCACCCTCGGCTTCGCCTTCACCCTGCACGGCCTCCCCGCCCCGCAGAACCCGGTCCGCCTCGAACTGACCGCCCCCGACGGCACCTCGTGGACCTTCGGCCCGCCCGACGCCCCCGACGTGGTGCGCGGCCCCGCCCTCGACTTCTGCCTCCTGGTCACCCAACGCCGCCACCGCGACGACCTCGCCCTGACCGCCACCGGTCCGACCGCCACCGCCTGGCTCCCCATCGCCCAGGCCTTCGCCGGCACCCCGGGCAAGGGCCGCGGCCCCGCCACCGGCGGCTGAACGGCCCCGGCCGGGGCACGTGCCTGGACTTCGACCTGCCGAATGCCCATTGCGGAGGAGGCAGCATGAGCTTCTACGAGCGGCACCGCGACTTCGTCGAGGAGGTGGTGCGCGGCTCCCGACGGCGTCCGGGTCGATTGGTCCGGCGACACGCCGGTCATGCCGATGTGGATACCGTCACCGAACGTCCGGTCGTGCCGCGCACGGTAGCGATCGCGGTTCGGTTCGGACAAGCTTCGCGACTACGCGGTGATGAGCATCCCGCTCCGCTCCACCGGATCATCGACCCGCGGGAGGGCGTGGTCACGCCCCGATCCGTTCGACTTCGACCTGGACCTGAGCGCGCTCGTGCGGTATCCCGGCCGAGGGCCGGTACCCGGGCTCAGAGGCCGATCCGTAGTGGCGTGAGGCGGGTGGCGATCAGGTTGGTGGCGCCGCGGTCGCGTTCGATGTGGCCGTGGACGAGGAGGCCGGCGCGGTCGAGGGCGGTACGGCGCTGGGACTCCCAGACCGGGCGGTTGCAGATCACCTTGATCAGACCGGTCTCGTCCTCCAGGCTGAGGAACAGCACCCCGCCGGCCGTCGGCGGACGCTGGCGGTGGGTGACCAGGCCGCCGACCACCACCGCCCTTCCCGCTGGGACGTCCGGGAGTTGGGCCGCCGAGAGCGCGCCGCCGCGTTCCAGGTGGGCGCGCAGATGCTGGAGCGGATGGCTGGTGGCGGAGGTGCCGGTGGCCCACAGGTCGGCGATGGTCTCCTCGACCGGGCTCATGCCGGGCAGCTCCGGCGCCTCGGTGCCGGGGGTGGTGCCGGGCAGCAGTTCGGCCGAGATTCCCGCGAACGCGCCCGCCGACCAGAGTGCCTGACGCCGCGTCAGACCGAAGCAGTCGAACGCACCCGCCGTCGCCAGCGCCTCCAGCACGGGCGCGGGCAGGCCCGTCCGGCGAGCGAAGTCCTCCAGGCCGGCGTACGGCTGCCCGGCCACGATCGCCTCGGCCTGCGGGGTGCCGATGCCGCGGACGGTCTCCAGCCCGAGCCGGATCGCCGGCTGCGGACGGCCCGCCGTCAGCGGCGGCGCCGGCGTCGGCCCCCGGTACGGCTCCAGGCCGGGCCGCGCCCCGCTCGCGTTGACGTCCACCCCGCGCACCCGCACCCCGTGCCGCCGCGCGTCCGACACCAGGCTGAGCGGCGAGTAGAAGCCCATCGGCTGGTTGGCCAGCAGGGCGCAGGCGAAGGCCGCCGGGAAGTGGTACTTGAGCCAGGCGCTCGCGTACACCAGGTAGGCGAAGCTGATCGCGTGGCTCTCCGGGAAGCCGTAGTTGGAGAACGCCTCGATCTGTGGCCGAAAGGCGAGGTGAGAGCCGTGCGAACCAATCCCGGCCCGGCCGTCGTCAGACCGGGATCCCGACGATCCCCCACCCGCGACGTTCGGCCTCGCCGACCACTTCCCCCCACCCGGACAACAGCCCCGCGAAGTCGTCGAAACCCTCGATCCTGCCGCCGGGGGCGGCGGCGAGGCGGTCGTAGGGCTCCCGCAGCCTCGGCAGGACGGGGACGATCTCCCGCCAGCGACGGCTCAGCCGCGCCGTCTCACCCGGCCCCCACGCGATCAGCGGCCCGGAACGCAGGCCCGGGTCGTCGGGTGGGAAGACACCGGCCTCCACGTGCTCGTTGTCGCTGTCGACCTCGGGCCCCCACCAGATCAGCGCCCCGAGGAAGTCGTCCAGCAGCGCCCGCGCCTCGCGTCCCATCCCATGACCGCCACCGACCCCGAGGCCGATCTCCGCGTCCACCTCCAGGACGCCCGCGACGTCCTGCTCTGGAAGCTCGACGGCTCCCCGAGTACGACCTCCGCCGCCCGCTCACCCCGACCGGCACCAACCTGCTCGGCCTCGTCAAACACCTCACCGGCGCCGAGGCGCTCTACTTCGGCGACACCTTGGGCCGCCCCTTCCCCGAACCCGCCCCGCTCTGGATCACCGGCGCCGCCGAGCCGAACGCCGACCTCTGGGCCCGGCCCGACGAGACCACCGAGGACGTCGTCGGGCGCTACCGCCGGGCCTGCGCGCACGCGGACGGGACGATCGAGGCGCTGCCCCCCGACGCGGTCGGCCAACTGCCGTTCGGCGCACGGCCGAAGCAGACGCTCCACCGGGTCCTGGTGCACATGGTCTCCGAGACCCACCGGCACGCCGGCCACGCCGGCCACGCCGACCTCGTCCGCGAACTCGTCGACGGCACCGCCGGCCACCGCCCCGACGGCGCCAACACGGCCCCGGGCGACGCCACTTGGTGGGCCGACCATCACGCCCGGGTGGAGCGCGCCGCGCGGGACGCCGCCGGGCTCAGCTGACCTCGGCGTCCGCGGCGAGCCGGAGACCGGCGGCGGAGAGGAAGTCCGCGAGGTCGATGCTGCCGCCGCCGGTCCCGTCGTCCCACTCCGCCCGGAGCTCGTAGCCCTCGCCGTCCCAGGTGTCGACGTCCTCGCTCGGCTGCAGTTCGACGCTGCCGTTGCCGTGCCGGTAGCGCAGGTACAGGTAGCGGCCGGTCGTCGTCCACGCGTCCCACTGCGACGGACTGGCGGAGCAGGTCTGCACCACCCGGGCGAGGGTCGCATCGGCATCGGCGACGTCGGCCACGTCGGCCACGTCGGTGACATCGGTGACATCGGTGACGACGAGGTCGCCGTCGGGCGCGAGCAGGCGAACGGCCCCGCCCGGGAAGACGAGCGTGAGGCCGGCCACGAACCCGTCACGGCCGGGCTGGTATCCGATGTCCCTTACCCCGCGCAGGACTTGGCCGACGTGAGCGGCCAGCGGGACGTCCGACGGGTCGTCGGTGACGGTGACGCGCTCCCGCACGTCGGACGCCTCGTGGGACTCATCGAGCATCGGCCACAGGCCGGCCCCGGGTGTGTGGAGGCGGACCCGCCCCAGCCCCTCCAGGTGGAGCCAAAGGTTCAGCAGCGGCCGGGACTTGGTGTCGGGGTCCTGGCGCCGGGCCGTGGTCACCCGCAGCAGCCGGTTGCCGAGCAGGGAGTGCACGGCCAATACGTTCTCGTCGGCATCGTCGGCCATGTGCCGCTGTCGCTCCTCGGTGGGTAACGGATGCGGGAGTGCTCCCGCGGGGCACCTCGCCCTGCTCGCGTACGAGATGGCGCTGCACCAGGACGTGAAGGGCCACGGCCTGCGCCCCGCCACCTACACGTACCGGCGCGCCGTCGCGACGAAGGCGTCGATCGCCTCCCGACTGCCGTCCCGCCGGACGGTGACGTCCTGCCGGTCCTCCGCCCGGTCGATCCGGCCGATCCGCCCGAAGGCCTCCCCGGCAGCGGCCAGGAGGTCGGGCTCGTCGACGAGCAACTGGAGCTGGAAAAGGGCCCGCTGCGCCCCGGAACGCGTCTCGAACGACCGCCTGCGCAACTCGACCTCGTCCTCGGCGTCCCGCCCCTCGTGCACGCAGAACCAGTGGTGCAGCGCGGCCTGCCGGTACTCCACGAGCAGCCCGGCGTACGAGCCGAACACCTCCAGCCGCTCCTGCCGCCCTCGTTCCAGACGCGCGGTGTGTTCCGTACGGAGTGTGGCCCGCCGCTGGAAGACGTGCGTCACCGTCGACCCCAGGAGCGTGCCGAGCACCGCGATAGTGCTCGTGACTATGGCGTTCATGCCACGCATGCAACCAGACGCCCTAGGCTTCCGGGTATGACTCCGGGTATGACGACGCAGGGTGCGGCGACGGCGGGCCCGGAGCGGGGGTACCGGTACGTGGGGCCGCCGGAGTTGTGGGGCGGAGGCGGACCGGCTGGGCAACTGGTCCGGACGGGGCAGGAGTTCAGCGCATGGGTGAACGAACGGACCGCTGCGGAGCTCGCGGAGCCGTTCACCTTCGTCGTCGGCCTCTCCGGCTTCCTGCGCCTCGCCCCGCGCCGCAGTGAGCACGTGGTCTGCGCGGGCGGTGAGTCGGTGCTGAGCGCCGGGGAGATCCGCTTCGAGCAGGGCGACTTCGAGCGGAGCGACTTCGAGCGGAGCGACGGCGCGGGCTTCAGTGGCTGGACGGCCGCGGAGATCAGCAACCAGTCCACCGGGTACTGCCCGGACGTCGTGTCCTGGCCCGCCGTCGCAGCGGCGCTGGAGCGGATCGGCGTGCGTCATTCGGGAGGCTTCACGTACGGGGTGGTGTTCCGGCGCTGCCCGGGCTGCCGGGGCCTCAACGTCGTCCGCGAGGGCTCCTTCGTGTGCGTGTTCTGCGACGGCGACCTGCCGGCCCGGTGGAACGTGGACGACGGTTCCCGGGTGTAGTGCGGGCCCGGTGCGGGGGTGTCGGGGGTGGCCGTTAGGGTCGGGGTGGTCAGGGGCCGAACGGGGAGGGTGGTGGGCTCGTGGGGTACGGGCTGGTGATGACCGGGGAGCTTCCGGCCGGGGTGGTGCACGTCGGGAGCCGGGAGTTCCTGGAGCGGGAGGGCCTGCCGCGGACGGGGGCGTTCCTGGACTTCGGGCGGTTCGGGGACGGACCGCTGGAGTCGGTGGAGCTGCCGGCGTCGGCGGAGTCGTTCGCTCCGGCGGACGCCGCGACGGCCGGGCGGCTGTTCGTGCTGGGCGAGACGGAGTACTGCGCCCCCTTCGCACGCGCCGGGAACGCGGTACTGCTGGACGGCGTCACCGGCGAGGTGTTCCTCGCGAAGCCGTCGGGCGGGCACCTGGAGCGCGACCTCCTCGCCTCCGACCTGCCCGCCCTGGCCGCGATGGTGCGGGAGGTCGAGTCGGTGGCGGAGGCCGCCCGCCAGCCCGACGCGCTGGACGGGCGGCGCGGCCCGGCCGTCGTGGCCGAGGTCATGGCGGCGGCGGACCGTCGGCTGCGGGAGCTCGACCCCGCCCTGTTCCGCCGCTCGGACGTCCCGCCCGCGCACTGGGGCACGACGCTGCTGGTGCGGGCCCTGGGCTGGGGCGCGCTGCCGGGCGGGCCGGACGGGCCGGCGTACGAGATCGGCGCGGACCTGGTCGCGGAGATCGCGACACTGACGGACGAGGGCCTGGTGCACCGCTACCGCCCCGAGGAGCTGCCGCCCGGCCTCGTGCACGAGCCGACGCGCCGGCTGCTGACCGGGATCGGCCTACCGCTCGGCGGGGCGATGTTCGGGGTGTCCGAGGAACCCCTGATCACCATGGGCGAGGCCTACCCGGAGTACTTCGACGGCGAGGAGGAGCGCCCCTACCAGCGCGACTTCGTCGCCCTCGGCCACTGGCCGACGGACCTCGTGATCGCGCTGGACGGGGCGACCGGCCTGCTGGAACTGCCCGACTGGTACGACGACGGCGAGCCCGAGGCCTACCTCAACCGCGACCTCTCCGCCCTCCTCTACTCGCTGTGGACGTACGAGCGCATGCGCGCCGAGTGGGAGCGCTGGGACCACGGCGTGGGCCGCGGCACCTGGGCGGTGTTCGACCCGCAGTCGCTGCTGGCCACCGCCGTGGACGGCGTGGTGGAGGCGCTCGACCCGGAGGCGTTCGCGCCGGGACGGTCGTGGCGGCTGCTCGCCGAGGACGCGCACATGGGCGGCCTGCTGGGGTGAGCCGGGGCCGCCAGGGGGCGCCGGGGCCTTGGGAGCGCCGGGCCTTGTGGCGCCGCGGCAGGGGGCTCCGGCGGGGTTTCGGCGCGGGGTTTCCGCGCGGGCAGGGGTCCGGGTGTCGGCCAGGGTCCGGGTGTCGGCCAGGGTCCGGGTGTCGGCGGCGGCCCGCGTGGGCGGGCGGAGGCGGCGCGAGGGCGGTAACGGCCACGCCCCGGGGGCTTCACGGCGGCGTTGCGGGAGCCTCCCGCAGCGGTGCGAACACGAATGGTGGACGCCGCGCCGCATGCCCCGCGACGGACCGGTCGTGCCTGCTCGCAGGCCGGTACGCTGCCTCGGTGACGAACATCCGTACGGCGGCCGCGCGAAGACGGGCGGTCCTGCTCGGCGTCGGCGCGGCGCTGTCACTCGCCGGCGCGGGCGTCGTGTACGGGGCGCTGTACGTGCGGTCACTGGACTTCGCGGAGCGGTGCGAACGAGGCCTGGTGACCGGCAGCGGACGGCTGCTGGAGACGGGCGCTTCGTGGCTCCCGCCCGACGCGTGGTGCCGGTTCGAGGACGGGAGCGTGTCCACCACGCCGTTCTGGACGCTGCTGCTCTTCTACGCGCTACTGACGACGGCAGTGTGGGCGCTGACCGCCCTGGCGCGGGTCCGCCGTGCGCACCCGCTGCCCGGGGCGGAGTGGCAGGTGGGCCACGGGCGGGGCTAGCGGGGCTAGTAGGCGCTGGGCCTGATGCATCATTTGTCCTTTTTCTTGACGAATCTTGATGCTCAGTCAGGCGAATGTCGAGTCTGAGCGGCGGTCGCGCCCGCAGGCAAGGGCCGGGGGCGAGATCCGGACAGGATCCGGACACTGGCTCTCCAACGCGAGCTGTCTCGACGTGGCGTCACTGCCGTGCAGAAGCGTCGCCGACTTGAAGTTGCCGCAACGGCAGCTCCTACCGTCGTCACCAGGGCCGGAGGAACCGGCCCCGGAAACGGCGAACGTGCAGGACGGAACCTGGAGGAGGCAGGCATGGCCTGGCCGATCGCGGAGGTCGCCCGGATGTCGGGCGTCACCGCCCGGACCCTGCGGCACTACGACGAGATCGGGCTGCTGCCCCCGGCGTGGATCGGCTCCAACGGTCACCGCTACTACGAGGAACGGCAGTTGCTGCAGTTGCAGCAGATTCTCGTGCTGCGGGCGCTGGGCGTCGGGCTGACCGAGATTGCCCGGATCCTCGGCGAGCAGGTGGACGAGCTGGAGGCCCTGCGCGGCCACCACCACCGGCTGATCGCCGAGCGGGACCGGCTGAGCGGCCTGGCCACCACCGTCTCCCGCACGATCGCCGAACTGGAACGATCCAGGAAGGACGGCACACCCATGACCAGCATCAACCGCCCGGAGAACCTGTTCGAGGGCATCCAGCCCGCGGACGTCGAGGAGAGCCTCCGTGACTTCCCCGAGCACGCGGAGGCCGCCTTGCGGGCGACCGCCGCGATGACCCCGGCCCAGGTCGAGGCCGGCCAGCGCGAGCGGACCGCGCGGATGATCCGGCTCGCCGAGCTCATGGCGGACGGCCTCCCGGCCGACGCCGAACCCGTGCAGACCAAGATCGACACGGAGTACCGGGACCTCGTCGCGCTCCGACCGGTCCCCGTCGAGGAGTACCTCGCGATCGCCCGGTCCTGTGTGGAGAACGAGCAGTGGCGCGCCGTCTACGAGGCCGTCAGGCCGGGCCTGGCCGCCTACCAGCGGGCCGCCATGGAGGCGTACGCGGCGACGCGGCTCACCTGAGCCCGTCCTGCGGGTGATGGCCGGTCGGGCCGGGCAGGGTGGTCGGCTGCGAGTGACGGGCGCCGGACACTCCCCGGGCCGGGCCGGCGCTCCGGCTGCCCCGGCCCGCCGGCCCGCCGGCCTCACTCGGTGCGCAGCGCCGTGACCGTCCGGGTGCGGGCCGCCCAGGTCGCGGGCAGGAGGGCGCCGATCAGCGCCAGCACCAGGCCGCCGAGTATCAGCGGCCCCACCACCGAGGGGGTGAAGACTGCCAGATCCGCCTCGGGCACCCCGACCCCGGCGGCGCTCGCCGTGGCCGGCATCACCCAGTGGTGCACCAGGATCCCGATCGGCACGCCGATCAGCCCGGCCACCAACCCGCTCCCGCAGACGGAGGTGAGCACCATGCCGACCGTCTGCCGGGGCGACATCCCGAGCGCCTTGAACACCCCGAGGTCGTGCACCCGCTCTCGGGTGTCCAGCAGCACCGTGTTGAGGACCCCGAGGCCCGCCACCGCGATCAGCAACAGGGTCAGTGTCCCGGCCAGGGTGTTCATCGCGAGGACGACGAGGTTGAGGTGCGTCCCACCCGGCTCGGCGCCCAGGCCCAGGGGCCGGACGGCGGCGTCGAGTCCGTCCGCGTAGGCCGTGGCATCGGTGCCGGCGGCGAGGTCGATGTGGTAGGCGATGGCTTCGGCGTGGACGGGCGAGCCGAGCGCGGCCGACGCGGCCCGGTCGACGAAGACCAGGTCGTTGGTGGCCAGCACCTCACCGGTGATCCGCACCGGGATGGAGCGCCCCTGGTCGGTGAGGGTGATAGTGTCGCCCACCTTGGCCTGGTTGGCCCGGAGGTAGCCGGAGCCGACCACCGCTTCGCCGGGGCCGCTGAACCAGCGGCCCGAGACCATCTGGTAGCCGCTCCAGGAGGCGTCGCCGGAGAAGGCCACCACTTCGGAGCGGGCGGTGTTCCCGGCCACCGCGACCGAGGTCGGGACGGTGCTGTACCAGGCCCGGGTGCCGGGGCGGGTGTCGATCGCGTTGGCCACGGCTGCCTCGTCGACGTGGTCGGGGACCTTCACGGAACCGTCGATCGGGGCCTCCACCACGACCTTGCCCGCGCGCTCGGCCGTCAGGCCCTCCTGGAAGCCGGTGAGCGAAAGCGTGAGACCGACGCAGAGCGTGACCCCGGCGGTGCCGAGCAGCACGGCGGCGGCGGTGGTCGCCGAGCGGCCCGGCCGGTCGAACGGACTCGCCAGCCCGAGGCTCAGGGCACGCGGCACCGGCAGCCGACCGATCAGCCGGTGGAGCGCGGCCACCGGGCCCGAGCCCGCCGCACCATCACCGCGGGCCGCGGCACGCTTGGCCCCCGGCGCCGTACGGCCGACCGCGAGCGCCTCCACCGTGCGCAGCCGGCCGGCGCGCAGGGCGGGCACCAGTGCGGTGGCCACCACGGCGGCCAGGGCGACCGCCGGCACCGCGAGGTCCACCCAGAGCGGTATGCCGAGCAGACCGCCGTGCAGGGCCTTGTGGGCCAGCCCGAGGACGGGAACGGAGAGCAGGTTCCCGCCGAGCACGCCGAGCGCGGTGCCGATCCCGGCGGGGATCAGCGCCTGGCCGACGTAGGCGCGGGCCACCTGGGCCGGGGTGAAGCCGAGTGACTTCAGGATGCCGATCCGCCGGGTCGCCGCGCTGACGGCACCACTGACCACCACCCCGATGATCAGCACCGACATGGCCAGGCCGAGCACTCCGAAGGCCGTCACGAACGGGACGAAGGTGGCCGCCGTCCGGTTGGCCTCGGCCTTGGCCGGACGGTAGGAGGTGGCCCTGGTGAGCGCGCCGGGCGGCGCCGCGGCGACGAGCGCGGCGTGGTCCGCGTCCACCTCGGCGTCGGTGGCGGCGTGGGCGAAGCGGTAGAGGTACTGCTGGGCGGGCACCGCACCGGGCGCGGTCAGCGCGGGGACCTGCTCGGGAGCGACCCACCCGTCCGCGCTCCAGGAGACGGAGGAGGCGATGCCGACGACCTTGAGGGTCGGTCGGCCGGGCAGGTCGGGGAAAGCCACGCTGTCGCCGACGGCCAACGGCGAGTGGCCGTCCAGGAACACCACCTCGCCGGGGCCGGCGACCCACCGGCCCATCACCAGGTGCAGGTCGTCCATCGGGCCGCCCCGCTCCCGGCCGACCAGCGTCAGCGGCGGGAGCGGGCTCCCGGGCGGCGGCAGCCGGGTGTCCGGCCCGGAGCGCGCCTGGACGGTGACCGCCGGGTAGGGGCCGGCCGCGGCCGTCACACCGGGAACACGCTCCGTCGCGGCGAGCTGCGCGGGGCTCGCCTTGGTCGGGTCGTACAGCACGTTGAGGTGTGCGCCGCGCTGGTCGGCGAAGGAGCGTTGGTAGGGCCCCTGCGCCGCGACCAGCAACCCCGTCGCGAGGATGCACGCCGTCACGGACATCATCGTGGTGAGCACCATGACGAGCGTCTGCACCCGCTTGCGCCCGACCCCGGCCCGCACCACCTTGCTCAGCGCGCTCATGCGTCCACCTCCTTTCCTCCGGCAGGGGCGATCGCCCACCCGCGCCGTCGTGTCGTCCGGTCTCCTCCGGCCCCCGGTCGGGGGCAGCCCTGGCGCCCGCTCACCGCACACCTCCGGCGGCGGGCGCCGCCGCGGTGTCCCGGACGAGCCGGCCGTCGAGCAGTTCGATCGTCCGGCTCGCGCAGGCCTCGGCGAGCGTGGTGTCGTGGGTGACCAGCAGGATCGTCTGGCCCTCCGCGTTGAGGTCGGTGAGGAGGCTCCGCACGTCGGCGGCCGAGGCCGAGTCGAGCGCCCCCGTCGGCTCGTCCGCCAGCAGGAGCGGCGGTCGGTTCATCAACGCCCGCGCCACCGCGACGCGTTGGCGCTCGCCGCCGGAGAGCCGGCCCGGGAAGGCGATGGCGTGCCGGGCCACCCCGAGCCGCTCCAGCAGCTCGCCGGCCCGGACGCGGGCCTTCTCCCGCCGCATCCCGGCCAGTTGGGCCGGGAGCAGCACGTTGTCCTCGACGTTCAGGTCGTCCAGGAGGTTGAAGAACTGGAAGACCATGCCGATCCGCGTCCGCCGGTACTCGGCCAGCGCGGCCTCGCCGAGCTCGTGCACGGCGACGCCGTCCACCACCACGCCGCCCTCGCTCGGCCGGTCGAGCCCGGCGATCAGGTTGAGCAGCGTCGACTTGCCGCTGCCGGACCGGCCGAGCACGGCCAGCGCCTCCCCGGCCCGCACCTCAAGGTCGAGCCCGGCCAGCGCCGCACGGGCGGCGTCGGATCGGTCGTACGTCTTGCCGACGCCGCGAATCTGGATGATCGGCGCACTCACGGGCCCTCCACTGCTCGGGACACGGCACCGGAAGGCCGGTGCCGACTGACGGAACACGACGTTACGAACCGGGGCCGGGGGCCGGACAGCTGTCTAGACGGCGTCTCTGAGGTGTATTCAGATACACCTGGTTTTCGGGGTTCAGACCTAGAGCGCCGCTGGTGGACGGCACTGCAGACTGGCTGCCGACCGATCGACAGGGGGCTTGCGGGCCGCCGTACGGAGAGGAGGCGCGGGATGAGGACCGGTGCCGGGACGAAGACGAACGTGGTGACGCGGGCCACCGCGCGGACGGCGAGCGCCGTCGTGGCCGGCGTGCGGGCGCTCTACACGCTCACGCTGGGCGTGACCGGGCTGGTCGCGCTGGCGGCCGGGCCGATCCTGCTGGCCGCCGCGCTGCTCGGCCCCGACGACGCGGGCGGGCGCTCACCGGGCGGGCCGCTGATCCTGCTCGTACCGCTCGGGCCGGTGGCCCTCTGGGCGCTCTGCTGGGCCACCGGGGGCGGGGGCCGGGCGATCGGGGCCGCCCTGGTCGCACCGGGCGCGCTCGCGGTGATGGCCACCCACCTGTACAGCGGCGCGGCGCCCGGCGGCCGCTCCGGGTCGCTCTGGCTGGCCCCGGCGATGCTCGTGTTCGGTCTGCTCGGCGCGCGCTGGGGCGCGGCGGAGACCAGGCGCGTCGTCGGGAAGTGGAGCGGCCGGCCCGTCCCGGTGCCGTACCGCCGCCCCGCGGGCGCCGAGCCGTGGCGGCGCCTGCTGTCCGGCGGCTGGTTGACCGACCCGGCCACCTGGCGGGACCTCGCCTGGACGTCCCTCAGCGGGCTCGCCTACCTGTTCACCGCCGCGTTCGTCATCCTCGCCCCGGTCTCGCTGGAGGTGCTGGGGCGCAACGGCCCGCTGGTCCACCTGGGAGTCGTCTACATGACGGGGCTCTGGATCGCTCCGGTGGCCGCCCTCTGGGCCGCACCTCCGGTCCTGCGGCTGCACGAGCGGGCCGCGCGCACCCTGCTCGGGCCCTCCCGGCAGGCCGAACTGGCCCGCCAGGTCAGCCACCTGACCCGGACGAGGGCGGACACCATCGACGCCGGCGCCGCCGAACTGCGCCGCATCGAGCGGGACCTCCACGACGGGGCGCAGGCCCGACTGGTGGCGCTGGGCATGCTGCTGACCGTCGCCGACCAGGTGGTGGAGGACCCGGTGGCGCTGCGCCCCCTCCTGGCCGAGGCACGGCTCTCCTCGGTCAAGGCGCTCGGTGAGCTGCGGGACCTGGTCCGCGGCATCCATCCGCCGGTGCTCGCCGACCGCGGCCTGGCCGACGCCGTCCGGGCCACGGCGCTGGACCTGCCGCTGCCGGTCACCTTCGCCGGCGAACTGCCCGGCCGCCCCGCGGCACCGGTCGAGTCCGCCGCCTACTTCGCGGTCAGCGAACTGCTGGCCAACGTGGTGAAACACGCGGGTGCCTCGCACGTGTGGATCGAGATAGGGCACAGTGACGGGCTGCTGCGGATATCGGTGACCGACGACGGGCGTGGCGGCGCCGACCCGTCCCGGGGCACCGGCCTCAGCGGTACCGAACGCCGCCTGGCCGCGTTCGACGGGGTTCTCGCGATCAGCAGCCCGTCGGGCGGTCCGACCATCGTGAACCTGGAGATCCCGTGCGCGTTGTCATCGCCGAAGACCTCTTCCTCCTCCGGGACGGGCTGACCCGGTTGCTGGAGGCCAACGGCATGAAGGTCACGGCAGCCGTGGAGACCGGCGAGGAACTGCTCGCCGCGGTGGCCGCCGACCGGCCGGACATCGCCGTGGTCGACGTGCGGCTCCCTCCCGGCTTCACCGACGAGGGGCTGCGCGCAGCCCTGGCGGCCCGTCGAGCCCACCCCGGGCTGCCCGTGCTGGTGCTCTCCCAGTTCGTCGAGCAGCTGTACGCCCGCGAGCTGCTGGCGGGCGGCAGTACCGGCGGCATCGGCTACCTGCTCAAGGACCGGGTGATGGACGGCGCCCAGTTCATCGACGCGGTACGGCGGGTCGCCCAAGGCGGCACCGCGATGGATCCGGAGGTGATCACCCGACTGCTCACCCACAACTCCTCGGCCGGCCCGGTCGCCACCCTCAGCCCGCGCGAGCGGCAGGTGCTCGCGCTGATGGCCGAGGGCCGCTCCAACGCGGCGATCGCCCAGCAACTGGTGATCACCGAGCGCGCGGTCGCCAAGCACACGGCGTCGATCTTCGTCCGGCTCGACCTCCAGCCCTCGGACGACGACAACCGGCGGGTGCTGGCCGTCCTCGCCTTCCTCAACAACGGGGAGAAGAACTGAACGACCGAGATCCGGACCACCGAGAACCGAGCCCCGAGAACTCGTAGGCCCACTGTCCAGCCACCGGGACCCGGGCGCCTGAGGACCGCCCGGCCGGAGAAGGGCTCCTTGACAAGAGCACAGAGAAGTGGGGGCGAGCCCTCCGCGGCAGGGGGCTCGCCCGACACAGAACGGGTCATCTACGCTGGTGACGTGCTCATCCTTGTTCGTCGTCGCCACGTGGACCTGCTCCGCGTGACGAGCATGTCCTGTCGACGCTCCGGCTGAACCTCGCGCCACCACCCTCAAGGCGGCCCCGTCCGGGCCGCCACCACCACCCGGCACCCGGAGCACGAGCCGCACCAGGCCACCGCTCCGCCCTCCCCCGGTCGACCACCGGGACCGGCCGGGACGAGACCCAGCGGATGTCACCCATGACGCAGCAGCACACCCTGTCCGACCTCCAGTCACTCCCGGTGATCGACCTCTCGCTCGCCGACGGCGGCCCCGAGGACCGCCGCCGCCTGCACGACGAGCTCCGCGCCGCCGCCACCGGCGTCGGCTTCTTCCAGCTCGTCGGCCACGGGATAACCCCGGCCGAGACGGCCGCTCTCACCGACGCGATGCGGGCCTTCTTCGCCCTCCCCGAGGCCGACCGGCTCTCCGTGAGCAACCTGAACTCCCCCCACTACCGCGGCTACACCCGCACCGGCGACGAGCGCACCGGTGGCAGCCAGGACTGGCGCGACCAGCTGGACATCGGTGCCGAGCTGCCCCCGCACGTCCCCGGCCGGGGCGAGCCGCCGTACTGGTGGCTGGAGGGCCCCAACCAGTGGCCCGCGGCGCTCCCCGAGCTGCGCACCGCGACCCTCGGGTGGATCGACCGCCTCGGCTCCGTCGCCCGCCGCCTGCTGCACGAACTCCTCGCCTCGATCGGCGCCCGCCCCGACTTCTACGACGCCGCCTTCGCCGGCCACCCCCACCTGCGGCTCAAGCTCGTCCGCTACCCCGGCACCGCCCCGGACGGCGCCGGCCAGGGCGTCGGCGCGCACAAGGACTACGGCTTCATCACGCTGCTGCTCCAGGACACCGTCGGCGGGCTCCAGGTCGAGCGTCCGGACGGCACCTTCCTCGATGTCCCGCCACTGGAGGGCGCGTTCGTCGTCAACCTCGGCGAACTGCTGGAGGTCGCCACCGACGGCTACCTCAAGGCCACCAGCCACCGCGTGGTGAGCCCGCCCGGAGCGCGCGAGCGCTACTCGGTGCCGTTCTTCTACAACCCCCGCCTCGACGCCCACGTCGAACCGCTCGACTTCCCGCTCGCGCACCACGCCCCCGGCGCGACCGAGGACCCGGACAACCCGCTGTTCGCGGAATTCGGACAGAACGAGTGGAAGGGGTACACGAGGGCTCATCCCGAGGTCACCCGCCGCCACCACCCCGACCTCGTGGAGACCGCGTCCCGCTGAACCGTCCGTCGCCCCACCCCGCCGGTCGCGCGCCCGGAGGCAGTGACCCGATCGACCGTGCCCGCGGATGCGGTGGACCGGCGGGGCGGCCACTGTCACACTGCTGCTGTTACAGCACGAGTGTGCCAGCGCGGCGGGAGGCGGCGGATGGGGGAGCACGGAGCCGTGGCGGGCGAGGTCCGGCTGACGGTGGACGAGCTGGCGGCGCGGGCCGGAGTCACGGTGCGGACCGTCCGGTTCTACGGAACGAAGGGGCTATTGCCGCCGCCCGAGCTGGGGCCGCGCCGCGTCGGGCTGTACGGCGTGACGCACCTGGACCGGCTGGGGCTGATCGAGGAGCTGCAGCGACAGGGGCTGACGCTGGCCGCGATCGAGCGCTACCTCGCCCGGCTGCCGGAGGACAGCACATCCCTCGACCTCGCCATCCACCGCGCACTGGTGGCCTCCTGGACCCCGGAGGCGGCCGAGGAGGTCGGCCGGGCACAGTTGGAGCGCCGGGCCGGGCGCGGGCTGTCCGAGGAGCAGGTGGACCGGCTCCTCGCCATGGGGGCGCTGGAGCGGACGGCCGACCCGGAGGTGTTCCGGGTGGATCCGGGGCTGCTCCCGCTGGGGGTGCGCATCCTGGACGTGCCGATCCCGTTGGAGACGCTGCTGGCGGCCCGGACCGTGGTGCTGGAGCACAGCCGGGCCACGGCACGGGAGTTGCACCGGCTCTTCCGGGAGACGGTGTGGAAGCCCTATCGGGAGAGCGGGCCCGCGCCGGACGATCTGGTGCGGATGAAGGCGCTGACCGACCACATCCAGCCGATGGTGGCGCAGGCGCTCGTGACGGCGTTCCAGCGGTCGCTGCGCGAGGAGTTGGGTGAGGCCGTGCGGGACACGACCCCACCCACTCAGGACTGACGGATCCGTCGCGCCTCCGGCGGAGGACCCCGGCGGAGGATCCCTGCGGAGGCCTCAGTCGGAGAAGGTCCGCCCCTCCGCCGCCATCCGCTCCAGCAGCGCGGGCGGCGCGAACCGCTCGCCGTAGGCGGCGGCGAGCTCGCGGGCGCGGGCCGCGAAGCCGGCCGGGCCGCCCTCGTAGCCGTTGATGTACTGGAAGACGCCGCCCGTCCAGGCCGGGAAGCCGATGCCGAGGATGGAGCCGACGTTGGCGTCGGCGACGGAGGTCAGGACGCCCTCCTCCAGGCAGCGCACCGAGTCGAGCGCCTCGCTGAACAGCATGCGCTCCTTGAGGTCCTCGAAGGGCACCTCGGCGTCGGCGCGGGTGAAGTGCTCGCGCAGCCCCGGCCAGAGCCGCCCGCGCCGGCCGTCCTCGCCGTACTCGTAGAAGCCGGCACCGCCGCTGCGGCCGGGGCGGCCGAACTCGTCGACCATGCGGTCGACGACCGCGTCGGCCGGGTGCGGCGTCCAGGTGCCGCCGGCCGCCTCGGAGGCGCGGCGGTACTCGTCGCGGATCTTGCGGGGCAGGGTGAGGGTGAGCTCGTCCATCAGGGAGAGCACCTTGGCGGGGTAGCCGGCCTGGGCCGCGGCCTGCTCGATGCTGGCGGGCTCGATGCCCTCGCCGACCATGGCGACGCCCTCGTTGAGGAACTGGCCGATCACCCGGGAGGTGAAGAAGCCGCGCGAGTCGTTGACGACGATCGGGGTCTTGTCGATCTGCCGCACGAGGTCGAAGGCGCGGGCGAGGGCCTCGTCGCCGGTCTGCGGACCGCGGATGATCTCGACCAGCCGCATCTTGTCGACCGGTGAGAAGAAGTGCAGGCCGATGAAGTCGCCCACGCGCTGCACGCCCTCGGCCAGCACGCCGATGGGCAGGGTGGAGGTGTTGGAGCAGAGCAGCGCGTCGGGGGCGACGACGCCCTCGATCTCCTGGAACACCTTGTGCTTCAGCTCGGTGTTCTCGAAGACGGCCTCGATCACCGCGTCGCAGCCCGCCAGATCTGCCGGGTCGGCGGTGGGGGTGATCCGGGCGAGCAGTTCGTCGCGCTTGGCCTCGGTGGAGCGGCCCCGGGCGACGGCCTTCTCCAGCAGGCCCGCGCTGTAGGCCTTGCCGCGCTCGGCGGCCTCGACACTGACGTCCTTGAGCACGACCTCGATGCCGGCCTTGGCGCACGCGTAGGCGATGCCGGCGCCCATCATGCCCGCGCCGAGCACGGCGACCTTGCGGACCGTCCGCTTCTCGACGCCCTTCGGGCGGCCGGCGCCCGAGTTGACGGCCTGCATGTCGAAGAACAGGGCCTGGATCATGTTCTTGCTGGTCTGCCCGCAGGCCAGCTCGGTGAAGTAGCGGGCCTCGATCACCATGGCCGTGTCGATGTCCACCTGGGAGCTCTCGACGGCGGCGGCGAGGATGTTGCGCGGGGCAGGGTAGGGCGCGCCGGCCAGCTGCTTGCGCAGGTTGGCCGGGAAGGCCGGCAGGTTGGCGGCGAGCGCCGGGGTCGACGGGGTGCCGCCGGGGATCTTGTAGCCCTTGACGTCCCAGGGCTGGGCGGCGGTCGGATTGGCCGCGATCCAGGCCCGCGCCTTCGCCGCCAGCTCCTCCGGGGTGGCGGCGAGCTCGTGGACGATGCCCTGCTCCAGCGCCTGCGCCGGGCGGTACTGGCGGCCCTGGAGCAGCACCTTGAGGAGGGCGTCGGTGATGCCGAACAGCCGGACCGTGCGGACCACGCCACCGCCGCCCGGCAGCAGGCCGAGGGTCACCTCGGGCAGGCCGATCCGGCTGGCGGGGGTGTCCAGGGCGATCCGGTGGTGGCAGGCGAGCGCGATCTCCAGCCCACCGCCGAGGGCGCTGCCGTTGACGGCCGCGACGACCGGTTTGCCGAGGGTCTCCAGGGCACGCAGCGCGCGCTTGAGCCGCATCGACTTCTCGAAGACGTCGGCGGCGTCCTCGGGGCGGGCGGCGGAGAGCATCCGGAGGTCTCCCCCGGCGAAGAAGGTCTTCTTGCCCGAGGTGACGACGACGCCGCGCAGTTCGTCCGAGGCGGCGAGGCCGGCCAACCGCGCGACGACGGCGTCGAAGTCGGCGGTGAAGGCGTCGTTCATGGTGTTGACGGACTGGGTGGGGTCGTCGAGGACGAGGGTGACCAGGCCGTCCTGGTCCTGCTCCCAGCGGATGGTGGTGGTGTCGCTCATGAGGTCAGGGTCTCCGGGGATCCGAGGAAAAGAGGTGCCGCGCACAGCGCGCCCCGACAAGGGCGGCGGCGGATGACGGGCGGGCTCAGATGCGCTCGACGACGGTGGCGATGCCCATGCCGCCGCCCACGCACAGGGTGACGAGGCCGTAGCGCAGGTCGCGCCGCTCCAGTTCGTCGATCACGGTGCCGATCAGCATCGCCCCGGTGGCACCGAGCGGGTGGCCGAGCGCGATCGCGCCGCCGTTGACGTTCACCTGGTCGTGGCGGAAGCCGAGTTCGCGGATGAAGCGCAGCGCGACGGCGGCGAAGGCCTCGTTGATCTCGACGAGGTCGATGTCGGCGGCGGTGAGCCCGGCCTTGGCGAGGGCCTTGCGGGTGGCCGGGGCGGGGCCGGTGAGCATGATGGTCGGCTCGGAGCCGGAGACGGCGGCGGAGACGATCCGGGCGCGCGGGCGCAGCCCGTACCGCTCGCCGACCTCGCGGTTGCCGATGGCGACCAGCGCGGCGCCGTCCACGATGCCGGAGGAGTTGCCGGCGTGGTGGACGTGGTCGATGGCCTCGACCCAGTGGTACTTCTGCAGGGCGACGGCGTCGAAGCCGCCGGCGTCGCCGATCTGGGCGAAGGAGGGCTTGAGGCCGGCCAGGGTCTCGACCGTGGTGCCGGGACGGATGAACTCGTCGCGGTCCAGGACCACCAGGCCGTTGCGGTCGCGCACCGGGACGACCGAGCGGTCGAAGAGGCCGTCCGCCTGGGCCTTGGCGGCGCGGGCCTGGGACTCGGCGGCGAAGGCGTCCACGTCGGTGCGCGAGAAGCCCTCGATGGTGGCGATGAGGTCGGCGCCGATGCCCTGCGGGGCGAAGTTGGTCTCGTAGGCCGTCATCGGGTCGGCGAACCAGGCGCCGCCGTCGGAGGCCATCTTCACCCGGGACATGGACTCCACGCCGCCCGCCAGAATGAGGTCCTCCCAGCCGGAACGGACCTTGGCGGCGGCCAGGTTGACGGCCTCCAGACCGGAGGCGCAGAAGCGGTTCTCCTGCACGCCGGCGACGGTGTCGGGCAGTCCGGCCGCGATGGCGGCGATCCGGGCGATGTCGGAACCCTGGTCGCCGACCGGGCTGACGACGCCGAGCACGATGTCGTCGATCGCGGCCGGGTCCAGGCCGGGGAAGCGGCCGCGCAGCTCGTGGATCAGGCCGACGACCAGGTCGATCGGCTTGGTGCCGTGCAGCGAGCCGGTGGCCTTGCCCCGGCCGCGCGGGGTGCGGATCGCGTCGTAGACGTACGCTTCGGTGGTCACGGTGGGAACGCCTTTCGGGGCTTCAGGGCTTCGGGACTTCAGGGTTCGGAGCTTCGAGGCTTCGGTGGTTCGGGGCTCGGGGGCCGCAGTGCGCGGGGAGGGCCGGACGGCAGGGGCGTCAGCCCAGGATGGAGCGGCCGACGATCTCCTTCATGATCTCGGTGGTGCCGCCGTAGATGGTCTGGATGCGCCCGTCGGTGAACGCCCGGGCGACCGGGAACTCGCTCATGTACCCGTACCCGCCGTGCAGTTGGAGGCACCGGTCGGCGGTGCGCTTCTGCAGTTCGGTGGCCCACCACTTGGCCATCGAGGCGTCGACCGGGGTGAGGGCGTAGCGGTTGTGCTCGGTGATGCAGCGGTCGACGAACGCCCGGGTGACGGCGCACTCGGTGGCGAGCTCGGCGATCTCGAACCGCACGTGCTGGAGCTTGGCGAGCGGACGGCCGAAGGCCTCGCGCTGCTTGACGTAATCGGTGGTGATCTCGACCAGGTACTCGGCCCCGGCGATCGCGGCGACGGCGATCGCGAGCCGCTCCTGGGCGAGGTTCTGCATCAGGTGGACGAACCCGCCGTTGAGCCGGCCGAGCAGGTTCTCCTTCGGTACCCGGACGTCCTCGAAGAACAGCTCGGCGGTGTCCTGGGACTTCTGGCCGATCTTGTCCAGGTTGCGGCCGCGCTCGAAGCCGGGGGTGCCGCGCTCGACGACGAGCAGGCTCAGGCCGTGGGCACCGCCCTCGGGGGTGGTGCGGGCGACGACGATCACCAGGTCGGCGAGGATGCCGTTGGAGATGAAGGTCTTGGCGCCGTTGAGCAGGTAGTGGTCGCCCTGGTCGACCGCCTGAGTGCGGATGCCCTGGAGGTCGGAGCCGGTGCCGGGCTCGGTCATCGCGATCGCGGTGATGATCTCACCGCTGCAGAAGCCGGGCAGCCAGCGGCGCTTCTGCTCCTCGGTGGCGAGCGAGGTGAGGTAGGGGCCGATGATGTCGTTGTGCAGCCCGATCGCCAGTCCGGGGGCGCCCGCGCGCGCGAACTCCTCGGCCAGCACGGCGGCGTAGCGGAAGTCCGGGGCGCCACCGCCGCCGAACTCCTCGGGGACGGCGATGCCGAGCAGGCCCTGACGGCCGGCCGCCACCCAGACGGAGCGGTCGACGATGCCGGCCTTCTCCCAGCGGTCGTAGTGCGGCAGGACCTCCTTGGCGAGGAACGCCCTGACGGTGTCCCGGAAGTCGTCGTGCTGCTCGGTGAAGATGTCGCGCTGCAACGCTACGCTCCTTGGTCTGCTGCTCGGCCTGCCGCTTGCTCGGCAGCTTGGTCCGCTGCTCGGCCTGCTGCGTCGTTGTCCGGGTCGGGGCTCAGGAGGGGCACGTCCCAGTCGCGGGCCACCTCGGCGGTGTGCGCGCCGGGCCTGGCCGGTGGGCGCCGCAGCGCACCGGGGGTGACGGAGAACCGCGGGGCGGGGGCGGGCTGGGTGACGCCGTCCGCCTCGACGTAGGTGCCGCGCGCCACCAGGTGGGCGTCGGCGGCGGCCTGGCGCATCGTCAGGACGGGCTCCACGCAGGCGTCGGAGCCGGCGAAGACGGCCTCCCACTCGGCGCGGGTGCGGGTGGCGAAGCGTTCGGCGATCAGGGCCCGCAGTTCGGGCCAGCGGGCGTGGTCGTGCTGGCCCGGCGCGTCCGGGCCGAGGCCGAGCAGGCGGGCGAACTCGGCGTAGAAGCGCGGCTCCAGCGCGCCGACGGCGAGGTGACCTCCGTCCCCCGAACGGTAGACCGCGTAGAAGGGGGCGCCGCCGTCGAGCAGGTTCACCCCCCGGCGGTCCTGCCAGTGGCCGGCCGCGAGCAGGCCCCACAGCATGCTGCCGAGGTGGGCGGCGCCGTCCACGATCGCCGCGTCGACGACCTGGCCGGTGCCGGTGGCGCGGGCGTGGTGCAGCGCGGCGAGCAGGCCGACGACGAGGTAGAGCGAGCCGCCCGCGTAGTCGCCGAGCAGGTTGGCGGGGATCCCGGGCGCCTCCTCGGCCCCGCCGGGGGCGGCGACCAGCCCGAGCACGCCGGCGACCGCCGCGTAGCCGATGTCGTGTCCGGCCTGCGCGGAGCGCGGCCCCTCCTGCCCCCAGCCGGTCATCCGGCCGTACACCAGTGCGGGGTTGCGCGCGAGGCAGGCGTCGGGGCCGACGCCGAGCCGCTCGGCGACTCCCGGCCGGTAGCCCTCGATCAGCAGGTCGGCCCGCTCGACGAGGTCGAGCACCCGGGCGGGCCCGTCCGGGGACTTGAGGTCGATCAGCACCGAGCGCTTGTTGCGGTTGGTGACGTCCCGCGCGGGGTCGATGCCGAGGGGCGAGGGATCGGGCCGGTCCACCCGCACCACGTCGGCGCCGAGGTCCGCGAGCAGCATGCCGGCGAACGGCCCCGGCCCGATCCCCGCGAGCTCGACCACCCGCACACCCGCCAACGGGCCGGCACCCGGGGCCGGGGAAGCACTGGTGTCACGCACTGGCTGCAGAACCCTTCGGGGTTTGACAGTAAAGCTGTAACACTCGCGATGATAGAGAAGCGACCCGCCGGTAACAAGACCTCGCCCCCCCAACGCGCCGCACCGGGGCGACCACGGAGGGCTCCTTCGCCCACTGACGGTGCCACCCGGCACCTCAGACACGGTGCGCGACGGGCCCCGACGGTGGACGAGGTGCACGAGGCACTGGGGGCCGGGCGGATCAGCGAGGACATGGCCGGGACGCCTCGGCGATGGCATGGCGGTGGATCCGGCCGGCGAGTGCGGCGTGACGGTGCGAGCCGATCTTGGGAGGCGATTCCGGGAGGCGATTCCGGGAGGCGAGCAGCATGGTAATGACCTAAACTGCGATCGACCTATTACTGATGACACGGGGGGCCGCCATGACCGTTGCCGGACGCACGATCGTCGCCGCGACCGAGCGGCTGCTGCTGACGCGGCCGCAGGACGACGACGTCGAGGCGGTGTTCGCCGTCCACGGGGATCCGGAGACCAACCGGTACAACCCGCACGGGCCGCACCGGGACCGCTCGGAGAGCCGGGCGATGCTGGACGGCTTCCTGGAGCAGTGGACGCGGGACGGGGTCGGGAACTGCGCGGTGGCGACGCGCGAGGAGCCGGGGGTGGTGATCGGGTTCGCGGGGGTGTGCCTCCACACGCTGGACGACGAGCGGGTGTTCAACGTCTACTACCGGTTCCGGCCCACCGCCTGGGGACTCGGGTACGCGGCCGAGGCGGCCCGGGCGGCGCTCGCGGAGGCCGGGCCGCGGTTCCCGGGCGTGCCGGTGACCGCGCTGATCCACGCCGACAACCTGCCGTCGCGGCGGCTGGCCGAGCGCCTCGGGCTCGTCCCGGACCCGGACGGCAGGGTCGACCCGGAGGACCGGCTGATCCACCGGATGCCCTGAGGCCCCGCCCCATCCGCCGCCGCGCTGATGGCCGGATCCCCCGCCAGGGGGAGGGGGATCGTTTCCAGGGCCGACGTGCCGCCCCCGCCTCCGGCGCGACCGTAGGGGCATGAGGAACAAAGAGGATGTGGTGCGGGGCGTCGCGGCCGGAGTCGCGATGGCTTCGACGATGCCCTACCTGACGCTCAAGATGGCGTGGCTGTGCGGGTCAGAGGCCGGCGTGCGCGACCCGGGTGCCATGGACAAGCTCTGGCTGCTCAACCTCATCACCTTCGGCATGGACGTGATCGCCCTGGCGCTCGCGCTCACCTTCGTCCGGCCCTGGGGCCCACGGGTGCGGGCCGGGCTGGTGGCGTTCCCGATGTGGGTGGCGACCGGGCTGCTCGGGACGATCCTGGTGGCCGTGCCGGTGACGCTGCTCGCCGGCCTGGTGCTCGGCCCGGAGCACCGGAACGCGGCGCAGCAGGCCGACGACGGCCTCGCGGGCTGGGTGTTCGGGCTCGTGTACGGCGGGTTCTCGGTGCAGGGCGTGGCGCTGATCCTCGCGTTCGTCCTGTACGCCCGCCGGCGCTGGGCGGGCCTGCTGAGCGAGCGCGTCGGCGACCTGCCCGGCTCCCCCACGCTCGTCGTGCAGCGCGCCTTCGCGGGCGTGGCCGCACTGCTCGGGCTGGGCGTCGCGGTGGTCAGGGCGTACTGGGCGGCGGGCGGGACGGCCGGGCTGCCGCTGCGGTGGGTCGAGGAGCGCAGCAGGTCGGTCGCGACGATGGACGCGGTGACGGCGGTGATGGCGGTGGCCGCGGCGGGAGCGCTGCTGGTGCTGGTGTTCCGGATCGGGCCGGGCCGGCGGCTGCGGACGCCGTTCGCCGTGGCGTGGACCGCGGCCGGGTCGATCTTCGGCTGGGGCTCCTGGCAGTTGGTGGCCTTCGGGAGCACGACGACCGTCCCGGACCTGCCGCACGCGGTGCCCGGGCTGATGGTCCTGGTGGAGGCCGGACAGGTCGTGGCCGGACTGCTGGTCCTGGCGACGGGCGCGATGGCGCTGACCGAACGGGCGGCGGCCGCCGCCGGGAGGCCGCCGGCTGCCGTAGAGTCGCGCGCGTGACCACGGGGGCGGGCAGGTGAACACGGGCGCGCAGGTGCGGCGACAGGGGCGCATCCGGCGGACGGCGGAGACGCTGTTCGGGCGGCGGGCGCGGCTGCGCTGGGTGCACCTGGTGCTCGGCGGCGCCCTGCTGATGCCGTACTGGCTGCTGTCGCAGGTGCTGCTCGGGGCGCTCAACAACAACCAGTCCCACCTGCGTCAACTCCTGCTCCAACTCCTCTCGGTGGGCACCTCGCTGCCGATGGCCGCCGTCACCGCCCTGCTCCCGACCGTCCGCACACTGGAGAGCGCGGCGGCGCGGGCGCTGTGCACGCCCGACCGCCCCGAGGCGCTGGCCACCGGCCCGGCCCGGTCGTGGGCGGCCCGGCGCCGCGCGGCCGGCTGGTACGTGCTGCACCTGTTCCTCGGCGGGGTGGTCTCCGGCATGACGCTGGCCGGGGCGCCGTTCGCGGTCGTGCTGATCCTCGACCTCCCGGGAGCCAACGACCTCACCCACTACTGGGAGCGCGGCTTCCCCGGCTGGATGCTCACCGGCGTCGCCCTCGGCCTGGCCGTCCTGGCCCTGATCGTGGGCACCAACGCCGCCTGCGGCGCGCTGCTCGCCCGCTGGGCGCCGGTCCTGCTCGGCCCGACCCCCGAGGAACGGCTGGCGGTGGCCGAACGCCGGGCCGCCGTGCTCGCCCAGCGCAACCGGCTGGCCCGCGAACTGCACGACTCGGTCGGGCACGCGCTGAGCGCCGTCGGCATCCAGGCCTCGGCGGCGGCCCGGGTGCTGCGCAGCGACCCGGACTTCGCCGCCGAGGCGCTGGCCGCGATCGAGGAGACCGCGCGGGCCGCCGTCACCGAACTCGACACGGTGCTGGGGCTGTTGCGCGAGGAGGACACCGGCGACGGACCGGCCGGCCCCACCCTGGCCGGGCTCGACGACCTGCTGCGCCAGCTCGCCCGCACCGGCGTGCGGGTCGACACCGAGCTCTCCCCCGGCCTGGACCGGTTGCCGCCGGCGGTCTCCTGCGAGGCGTACCGGATCGTCCAGGAGGGCCTGACCAACGTGCTGCGGCACGCCGGGCCCGCGCCGGCCGCGCTGCGGGTGGCCCTGGCGGACGGCCGGCTGGACATCCGACTCACCAACCCCCTGGACAGCCCGCGCCCCGGCCGTCCGAGCCGCCCCGGCGGCGGGCGCGGGCTGCGCGGCATCGAGGAACGGACGGCGGCGCTGCGCGGCGGCAGCGAGGCGGGACCGGCCGAGGACGGGACGGCTTGGCGGCTGGCCGTCTGGCTGCCCACCGGCCGGTAGGAACCGACGGGAACGCGGCCGGACGTCGCCCCGGCTCCGAGCCGACGCCAACCAGACGAGGCACCAATCAACCGACCGCCAACCGACCGACGGGGAAGACGAGATGACGGGCACCATCCGCGTGGTGATCGCGGACGACGAGCGGCTGGTCCGGATGGGCCTGCGGGTGGTGATCGACGCCGAGCCGGACCTCGACGTCGTCGGCGAGGCGGCGGACGGCGCCGAGGTCGTGCCGCTGGTGCGCGAACTACGGCCGGACGTGGTGCTGATGGACGTCCGGATGCCCGGCATCGACGGGATCCGGGCAACGGAGCAGCTGGTCGGCGGGATGGCCGAGCCGCCGCGGATCCTCGTCGTGACCACCTTCGAGCACGACGACCACGTGTACGACGCGCTGCGGGCCGGCGCCGCCGGGTTCCTGCTGAAGCGGGCGCGGGCCGAGGAGATGGTGCAGGCGGTGCGGCTGGTCGCCCGCGGGGACTCGCTGCTGTTCCCGGCGGCCGTCCGGGAGCTCGCCCTGCGCCACGCGCCCGCGGCCGCCCGCGGCGGCCCCGCCCCGGACCGGGGGCCGATCGGGAGGCTGACCGAACGCGAGGCCCAGGTGCTGCGGCTGATGGCCACCGGGCTGAACAACGGGGAGATCGCGCGGGAGTTGGTCGTCAGCCAGGAAACGGTGAAGACCCACGTCGGCAGCGTGCTCGCGAAGCTCGGCGCACGGGACCGCACCCAGGCGGTGATCGCGGCGTACGAGTCGGGGTTCGTGCTGCCGGGCTGAGCCGGGGTTCGTGCTGCCGGCGAGCACCGGTCAGGCGTGGTCGGGGCCGGTCAGCGCCCTCCACGCAGGAATGATTCTTTCGTCCCGCCCCTACCTGCGAGTAGAGTGCTTCGATCCCCTGCCCGTCCGATACCTCCCGTATCGCCTGAAACGAACTGGTGACCGCATGTCAGTCCGGACCCGCCCGGCGCTGTGGTGGCGCGTGGGCATCGCGCTGTCGGCATTCCTCGGTCTGACGCTGGGCAACGCGTCGCTGGTGTACTTCACCGTGCAGAGCAACGTCATCGTGCTCGGCTACTTCATCGGCGCGGCCTACTGGATGCTCGAGCGCGGCACGGTGGACGCGCCCGCGCCCCGGCTGCGCGGCGCCGCCACGCTGTACATCGTCATCACCGGGCTGGTCTCGCACGTCCTGCTCCAGCACGGCGCCAACCCACTGCCGGGGCTGGTCGACGGGCCGGACAGACTGGCGCACTGGTCCTCGTTCTTCCTCCACTACGTGACGCCGGTGATGGTGGTCACGGACTGGCTGCTGCTCAAGCCCCGCAACGCCTCCGCCTGGCGGGACATCCCGCTCTGGCTGGCCTTCCCGCTCGGGTACGCGGCGGTCGTGCTCACCCGCAACGCGCTGTTCGCCGACTTCCCGCTGAAGTACCCGTACTTCTTCTTCGACCCGACCACCAAGGGCTACGGCTACGTCTGGGGTCAGATCGCCATGCTGACGGTCGAGTTCGTCGTGCTCGCCGCAGCCGTGGTCGGCCTGGACCGGCTGGGCACGAAGGTCGCGGGCAAGCTGCGCCCCGCCGCCACCGAGGCGTAGCGCCAACGTCGGGCACCCCGCCGGACCTGCGGGTGCCGGTGGGGTGCCCGACGAGTGGGCCGGGCTCGGGGACTCGGCCCCGAGCCCGGCCCGGCCGGGGCCGGCGGCGGAGCGGCAGTGAGCGGTGAGCGGTGAGGCCTACATCGGGTCCACCGCCCTCAGCTCCCCGTCCAGCTCCAGCCAGCGCGTGACGCCCAGGCCGCGCAGGAACGGCAGGTCGTGGCTGGCCACGATCAGCGCGCCCTGGTAGGCCGCGAGCGCCTCGGTGAGCTGGCGGACGCTGGCGAGGTCCAGGTTGTTGGTCGGCTCGTCGAGCAGCAGGAGTTGCGGCGGCGGGTCGGCCAGCAGTAGGGCGGCCAGGGTGGCCCGGAACCGCTCGCCTCCGGAGAGCGTGGCGGCCGGCTGGTCGGCCCGCCCGCCGCGGAACAGGAAGCGGGCGAGCCGGGCGCGGATCGCGTTCTCCCCGGCGGCGGGGGCGAACCGTTTGACGTTCTGGGCGACGGTGAGCCCGTCGTCCAGGAGGTCGAGCCGCTGGGGCAGGTGGCGCAGCGGCACCGGCGTGGTGACCTCCCCCTCCAGCGGGACGAGTTCGCCCGCGATGGTGCGCAGCAGGGTGGTCTTTCCGCTGCCGTTGCCCCCGACGAGGGCGATCCGCTCGGGGCCGCGCAGGTCGAGGTGGGCGGTGGCGCCGTTCGGCAGCCGGACCTTCTGCAGGGTGAGCACGGTGCGCCCGGGCGGGACGGCGGTGCGCGGGAGGTCGATCCGGATCTCGGCGTCGTCGCGGACCGCCTCCTCCGCGGCGGTGAGCCGCTGCTTGGCCTCCTCCAGGCGCTCGGTGTGCATGCCGGTGAGCCGGCCCGCCGTCTCCTGGCCCTGACGCTTGAGCATGCCGGCGAGGATGTGCGGGTCGTTGCGGGTGACCGAGCGCTTCCTGCCGTAGCCGGCGCTGCGTTCGAGCCGGATGCGGGCGTCGGCGAGGTCCCGCTTCTGGCGCTGGACGTCGGCCTCGGCGTTGCGCAGGAGCCGCTCGGCCGTCTCCTGCTGGGCGGTGAGCGTGCGCTCGTACTCGGTGTGGTTGCCGCCGTACCAGGTGACCCGGCCGTCGCGCAGGTCGGCGATCTGGTCGACGTGTTCGAGCAGTTCGCGGTCGTGGCTGACGATCAGCATGACGCCGCGCCAGCCGGCCACCGTCTCGTACAGCCGCTCACGGGCGCCGCGGTCGAGGTTGTTGGTGGGCTCGTCGAGCAGCAGGACGTCGGGGCGGCGCATCAGCAGGGCGGCCAGCCGAAGCAACACGGCTTCGCCGCCGGAGAGTTCACCGGTGGTGCGGTCGAGGTCGAGCCGCTGCAGGCCGAGCTTGTCGAGGGTGGCGCGGGCGCGCTCCTCGACGTCCCAGTCGTCGCCGACGGCGTCGAAGTGGTGCTGGGCGGTGTCGCCGGACTCGATGGCGTGCAGGGCCTCGCGGGCGGCCCGCACGCCGAGCGCCTCGTCCACGCGCAGGGCGGTGTCGAGCGTCAGCCCCTGGGGCAGGTAGCCGAGTTCGCCCGCGACGCGGACGGTGCCGCCGGAGGGCGTGAGGTCCCCGGCGATCAGCCGCAGCAACGTGGACTTGCCGGCGCCGTTGAGCCCGATCAGGCCGGTGCGGCCGGGGCCGACGGCGAGTTGGAAGCCGTCGAGGACGGACGTGCCGTCGGGCCACTCGAAGTCGAGGTCGGTGCAGAGGACGGCGGTGGTGGGTTGTGCCATGTGGGCCTCCCGGTTGGTTGCTGGTGGAGAACGGGGTGAGCAACACGGGGAGACACCGCGGGTGCGGAAGGGCGCGGGAGGGCTCGGCGGAGAACGGCGGAAGGCCCGCGGAAAGCGGCGGGGAGCAGCGGGAGAACGCCGCAGGAGCCGTGGGGAACCACGGGGGCCGTGACCGAGGTCGCACACCATGACGCACACCGCGCGGCGAAACGGCCTGCGCGGCGGGGCGGTGTCCTGGGACCTCAGTAGTTCAACGGCCTGCTCCTGTTCGGGTGACTGACGGGCCCGACGCTACGGACCCTCCGCACCGCTCCGCAACCGAATTTCCGTCCACCCTGCGGACCGGCGTCGGAACCGGCGGGACGGGCGCACCTGACGGCGGGGCCAAGGTGCCGATCCGGTGCCGATCCCGTGACAGCCTCGTTGCAGTGGGGGGTGGAGGTGAGAACGCCCCTGTGCGGCATGGCAGACTCCTCACCTGCCATACCTGCGGCCCTCGCGGCCGTACCCGCGGATCGGGCCGTATGGCGTTCATTCACAGGGGGAACAGAACACGATGTCATCGATATCCCGGACCACCCGTGCCGCTCTGGGCGCCTCCGTCGTCGCGCTGACGATGGTGCTGGCCTCGGCGTGCGGCCCGGACAACAGCGACAGCTCGAACGGGGCGCAGACCGCGGCGCCCACCACCGCTGCCGCGGCGGGCGACACGGCCAAGCCGGGTGCCGCGCCGATCAAGCTCCCGACGGTCGACGAGATCAAGAAGTGGAAGCCCGAGGACTGGGAGAAGTGGGCCCAGGCCAACGTCATCACCCCGGCCGTCAAGGGCTACTGGGACCTGCAGAAGATCCTCAAGGCCAAGCCGGTCAAGCCGGGCCTGGGCAACCAGCCCACCGGCCAGCCGACCGCGCCGGCCCCGACCGGCGCCGCTCCGGCGCAGCCGACCTCGCAGGCCCCGGCGCAGCCGACCTCGCAGGCCCCGGTCCAGCCGCCGGCCGACGGCGGCAACGACCCGAAGCCGTCCCTGATCCAGATGAAGCCGGTCCCGCACCCGTTCGCGAAGAACCTGAACGTCAACGGGAAGCTGTTCTTCATGGACGGCAACCAGGAGTACGTCTGCTCCGGCACCGTGATCTCCGACCCGGCCAACCCGGGCAAGAGCAACCTGGTGTGGACCGCGAGCCACTGCCTGCACGGCGGCAAGGGCGGCAAGTCGCACACCGACATCGTCTTCGCCCCGGCCTTCAACAGCAACGGCGCGCTCAGCGGCGGCAAGCAGGGCTCGCTGGCGCAGGCCGAGCCGTTCGGCGAGTGGGGCGCCACCGCCGGCATCGTGTCGCCGACCTGGGCCGGCGAGGCCGACCCGGAGAGCGGCGGCCCGTGGAGCCAGTACGACTTCGGCATCATCCGGGTCGCCAACCCGGACGGCGGCGGCAAGTCGCTGGAGGAGACGGTCGGCGGCTCCGTACCGGTCTGGTTCAACGCCCCGCGCGACCAGATCACCGCGGTGAGCAGCTACGGCTACCCGGCCGCCAAGCCGTTCGACGGCATGGAGCTGGACCACTGCGACGGCCCGAAGCCGGCCCGCCGCACCATCGACCCGTCCCGCCCGGCCATGCTGACCTCCGGCTGCAACGGCACCGGCGGTGACAGCGGCGGCGGCTGGTTCGCGATGAAGGACGGCAAGCAGGTGCTGGTCTCGGACACCTCCATCGGTGGCGAGGACAACACCTGGGAGGCCGGCCCGTACCTGGACGACGTCGCGGCCAAGGCGCTGGACTACATCTCGAAGAAGACCAAGTGACGCGCTGAGCCCACCACCGCGGGGCCCGCTGCCGGAAACGGCCGCGGGCCCCGCGCCTTTCCGCCCCGCCCCGCGCCTTTCCGCCCCGCCCCGCTCCGGTCGGGCCGGCCCCGCAGCGTCCCGCCCGGACCCGCGGCTTTCCCGCCCGGGTCCGCGGCTTTTCCGCCCGGGCCCTGCGGCTCCGTAGAATCGACCCCATCATGAGCGCCACACTCGTAGTCAAGGACCTCAGCGCCGGTCACGGCGAACGCACCCTCTTCTCCGACCTGGACCTGGTCGTCGCCCCCGGCGACGTGATCGGCCTGGTCGGCGTGAACGGCGCCGGCAAGTCGACCCTGCTGCGGCTGCTGGCCGGACTGGACACCCCCGAGGCGGGTTCGCTGCGGCTCAGTCCGGCGAGCGCCAACGTCGGCCACCTGCCGCAGGAGCCGGAGCGCCGCGACGGCGAGTCGGTGCGCGACTTCCTGGCCCGCCGCACCGGCGTCGCGGCCGCGCAGGCCGAGCTGGACGCCGCCACCGAGGGCCTGGTCGAGGGCCGCCCGGGCGCCGACGACGCGTACGCGACCAGCCTGGACCGCTGGCTCGACCTCGGCGGCGCCGACCTGGAGGAGCGCGCCGAGGAGGTCGCCGACTCGCTCGGCCTGAAGGTGTCGCTCGACCTGCCGATGACGGCGCTGTCCGGCGGCCAGGCCGCCCGGGCCGGCCTCGCCTCGCTGCTGCTCTCCCGCTACGACGTCTTCCTGCTCGACGAGCCCACCAACGACCTCGACCTGGACGGCCTGGAGCGGCTGGAGGCCTTCGTCAAGGGCCTGCGCGCCGGCACCGTGCTGATCAGCCACGACCGCGAGTTCCTGGCCCGGACGGTCACCAAGGTGCTGGAGCTGGACCTCCACCAGCAGCAGGTCAACCTGTACGGCGGCGGCTACGAGGCGTACCTGGAGGAGCGGGCGGTGGCCCGTCGGCACGCCCGCGAGGAGTACGAGGGGTACGCCGACACCAAGGCCTCGCTGGAGGCCCGCGCCCAGATGCAGCGCAACTGGATGGAGCACGGCGTGCGCAACGCCCGCCGCAAGGGCGGGGACAACGACAAGAAGGCCCGCGCCACGCGCGCCGAGTCCACCGAGAAGCAGGCCTCCAAGGCCCGGCAGACCCAGCGGATGATCGAGCGGCTGGACGTGGTCGAGGAGCCGCGCAAGGAGTGGGAGCTGCGGATGGAGATCGCCGCCGCGCCGCGCTCCGGCTCCGTCGTCGCCACCCTGCGCGCGGCCGTCGCCCGCCGCGGCGACTTCGCCTTCGGCCCGGTGGACCTGCAGATCGACTGGGCCGACCGGGTCGCGATCACCGGTGCCAACGGCGCGGGCAAGTCCACGCTGCTGGCCGCCCTGCTCGGCCGGCTCGAACTCGACGGCGGCAGCGCGGTGCTGGGCTCGGGCGTCGTGGTCGGCGAGGTCGACCAGGCGCGCGGGCACATCTTCAAGAACAAGCACAGCCTCGGCGGGGAGCCGCTGGTGGAGGCGTTCGCCGCCGCCGTGCCGGAGCTGTCGCCGGAGGACGTGCGCACGCTGCTCGCCAAGTTCGGCCTGAAGGCCGTGCACGTGCTGCGCCCGGCCGCCACCCTCTCCCCCGGCGAGCGCACGCGCGCCGCACTGGCGCTGCTCCAGGCGCGCGGGGTCAACCTGCTCGTGCTGGACGAGCCCACCAACCACCTTGACCTGCCCGCGATCGAGCAGCTGGAGTCCGCCCTCGCGTCGTACACCGGCACGCTGCTGCTGGTCACGCACGACCGGCGGATGCTGGACACCGTCGCGGTGAACCGGCGTCTGGAGGTCCGGGACGGCCGGGTGCACGAGCTGTAGCCGTTCCGAACGCACCACGCACCACGCACCACGCACCACGCAGCACGCAGCTCACGGCTCACGGCGGTTCCGCCGGGATTGGTCTCGACCTCTTCCCGGCGGAACCGTCATGTGCTGTGCTGTCCGCCATGGTTGAGAGTGCAGAGAGCGCAGTGCCGCAGACGTCCCACCCGACCGTCCCGCACACCCCGATGGCCGTGCCGGCCCACGAGGCCGAGGCCCGTAGCCGGTCGTTCCACGACGTGATGGCGCGGCGCCGGACCGTCCGCGACTACTCCACCCGCCCGATCCCGGACGGCGTCGTCGAGTGGGCGGTCCGCACCGCCAACACCGCGCCCAGCGGCGCCCACGTGCAGCCGTGGCGGTTCGTGGTGATCACCGACCCGGAGCGCAAACGGCGGCTGCGCGAGGCCGCCGAGGCGGAGGAGCGCGAGTTCTACGCGCACCGGGCCTCGGAGGAGTGGCTGGCGGCGCTGGCGCCGATCGGCACCGACTGGCACAAGCCGTTCCTGGAGGACGCGCCGGCGGTGATCGTCGTGTTCGAGGTGCACAAGGGGCCGAGCTCGCCGCGCCCGTACTACACGAAGGAGTCGGTGGGGATCGCGGTCGGGCTGTTGCTGGCCACGCTGCACCAGGCCGGGCTGGCGACGCTGACGCACACGCCGAGCCCGATGAGGTTCCTGAACGAGGTGTGCGAGCGCCCGGCGGAGGAGCGTGCCGCGTACGTGATCCCGGTCGGCTACCCGGCCGAGGGAGCGCGCGTGCCGGACCTGCGGCGCAAGGAGCTCGACGAGGTGCTCGTGCGGCTCTGACCGGCCGGACGAACGCAGGGCCGGGCGTCCGGCGCGGGCCCCCGCCGGACGCCCGGGCGCGGGACCGCCGCCGGCACGCCTCGCGCGCTTCCGGGTGACGGCGGGCTCCGCTGGTGACAGGTCCCGGCCAAGGACATAATCGCCGTCATGAGCGACGCACAGCCACGGTCCTGTGACCACCACCCGGCGACGCCGGGCGAGGCCACCGCGGGCCGGCCCCCGGAGCTGCTGCGGCTGCCCGGCGGCGTCACGCTGCACCGCCGGCTCAGCGCGCACACGACCGCGCTCAACAAGGCCGTCCGCGCCAACCTGGACCACCTGCGGCCCTGGCTGGAGTGGGCGGCCGAGGCGCCGAGCCGGGCCAGGACCGCGCAGCTGACCAGGGCCGGGGCAGCGGCCTGGGACGCCGGCACCGACTTCATGTACCTGGTCGGGCTGGACGCCGAACCCGGCAGCGTGATCGGCGCGTTCGGCCTGCACGGCCGGATCGGCCCCGGCGCGCTGGAGATCGGCTACTGGGTGAGCGCCCGGCACGTCGGCCGCGGCATCGCGACCACCGGGGCCGGGGCGCTGACCTCGGCCGCGCTGACGCTGCCCGGGATCAGGCGGGTGGAGATCCGCTGCGACCAGGCGAACGGCGCCAGCGCGGCCGTGCCGCGCAAGCTCGGCTACCGGCTGGAGCGGATCGCCGACGCCGCCGTCCGGGCCCCGGCGGAGACCGGACGGCAGCAGGTGTGGGTCATGGAACGCTAGGTGTTCAGTACCGCCCGCCGGTCGCCGACGGGATGGCGTCCAGTTCGGCGAGGTCGGCCGCCGAGAGCACGACGTCGGCCGCGCCGACGTTGTCCACCAGGTAGCGCGGGGTCCGGGTGCCCGGGATCGGGAAGACGTACCGGCCCTGCGCCAGCGTCCAGGCCAGCGCGACCTGCGCGGGCGTCGCGCCGATCCGCCCGGCGACCTCCCCGACCTTCGCGACCAGCGCCAGGTTCGCCTTGAGCGCGTCCTGCTGGAAGCGCGGCAGCTTGCGGCGGAAGTCGTCGGCGGGCAGCTCGTCGAAGGAGGAGATGCTGCCGGTCAGGAAGCCGCGGCCGAGCGGCGAGAACGGCAGGAACGCGATGCCCTGCTCCTCGGTGTAGGGCAGGACGTCGGCCAGCGCGTCCCGGGTCCACAGCGAGAGCTCGGACTGCACGGAGGCCACCGGGTGCACCGACTGCGCCCGCTTGATCTCCTCGACGGTCACCTCGGACAGGCCGATCCGCCGCACCTTTCCGGCCCGGACGAGCTCGGCGAAGGCGCCCCAGGTCTCCTCGATCGGGACGGCCGGGTCGACCCGGTGCAGCTGGTAGAGGTCGACGTGGTCGGTGCCGAGGCGGCGCAGGCTCTCGTCGATCGAGCGGCGCACGTGCTCGGGGCTCCCGTTGCGCTCGCCCTGGCCACTGCCGCCCGGGACGATGCCGACCTTGGTGGCGAGGAACGCGCGCTCGCGGTACGGGCCGGCGAGGGCGGCGCCGACCACCTCCTCGTTGGTGTAGGGCCCGTACATGTCGGCGGTGTCGATCAACGTGACGCCGAGGTCCAGCGCCTGGCGGATCACCTGGACGGACTTCTCGTCGTCCCGGTTCCGCACGTCGTAGGCATGGGTCATCCCCATGCAGCCGAGGCCGAGGACGCCGGTCTCCGGGCCGTTGAGTCCGAACGGGGCGGTGCGCATGTCGGTTCTCCGATCTGGTGGCTCAGTGGGTCAACGGGGAACAGCCTCCACCTTGGAGTGCGCTCGAGGTCAAGCGCCTTCCGGATCACGGACGGGCCGGACGGGACGGGCCGGACGGGACGAGCGGGCGGGACGAGCGGGCGGGCCGGACAGGCCCGACAACGCCCAGGTGAAGGAGTGCGGGCCCTGCCGCAACTGACCCACCCGGCTCCGGGCCCGTCCTGAGCCGTCTCCTCAAGCCCGTCCTAAAACCTGCTCTCGGCGGGCTCCCCGGTCCGGAGAAGTGCTTGACGTGCACAGCTGGTCTAGTCCAGTTTGATCCTCGGCACCCCACGCAGCTCCCCCCGCACCGGACCACGCCCCCAGTCGGCCGCCCGCGCCCCCACGTCCGCGGCGCGGGCGGCCCACCGTCCCCGAGAGGCACCCCCATGCCCAGCGCGCCCCACGACGCCCCCGCGCACCGCCGGTCCCCAGGCCGCACCAAGCTGCTGAGCCTCGCCGCGGCCACCGCGCTCGCGGCCGGCGGCCTCGCCGCCCTCGCCGGGAACGCCGGCGCCGCCGACACCGACCTGCTCGCCAACGCCGGCTTCGAGAGCGGCTCGCTCACCCCATGGAGCTGTTCCGGCGACACCGGCAGCGTCGTCAACTCCGGTGCCCACAGCGGAACCTACGCGCTGAAGGGCGCGGCGAGCGCGAGCGACACCGCTCAGTGCGGCCAGACCGTCAGCGTGCTGCCCAACACCACGTACTCGCTCAGCGCCTGGGTGCAGGGCCGGTACGTGTACCTCGGCGTCACCGGCAACGGCGTCAACGACCCGGCCACCTGGACCCCCGGCGGCGCCGACTGGCAACGGCTGTCGACCGGCTTCACCACCGGCCCGAGCACCACCAGCGTCACCGTCTACCTGCACGGCTGGTACGGGCAGGGCGCCTACCTCGCCGACGACGTCACCCTCACCGGACCCGGCGGCACGGGCCCCAGCCCGACCGCCACCCCGACCGTGACACCCACCGGCACCCCCACCGGCACCCCGACCGGCGGCCCGAGCACCCCGCCACCGAGCGTCGCCCTCCCGGTCGCCCCGTACATCGACATGGGCGCCTGGCCCACGCCGTCCATGCCCGACATGGCCAAGTCCGGGAACCTCAAGGGCTACACGATGGGCTTCGTCACGGGCGTCGGCTGCAAGGCCAGCTGGTTCAACGCCTACGACCCGCGCACCGGCTGGGCCAAGGACCAGGTCGACGCGCTGCGCGCGGCCGGAGGCGACGTCAAGCTCTCGTTCGGCGGCGCCGGCGGCACCGAACTCGCCGCCGCCTGCACCACCGTGGACTCGCTGTTCGCCGAGTACGACGCCGTGGTGAAGGCCTACGACCTGCACTACGTCGACTTCGACATCGAGGGCGCGGCGATCGCCGACACCGCCTCCAACGACCGCCGTTCGGCCGCGCTCGCCAAGCTCCAGCAGGCCCACCCGGGCCTCAGGGTGTCGTTCACCCTGCCCGTCCTGCCGGAGGGCCTGACCTCCGACGGCGTCGCCGTCGTCAAGTCGGCCCGGGACGCGGGCGTGAGGGTCGACCTGGTGAACATCATGGCGATGGACTACTACCGGACCGGCACCGACTACGGCAACGCCGCCGTCCAGGCCGCGCAGGCCCTGTTCGGCCAGCTCAAGGCGCTGTACCCGGCGAAGGCCGACGCGCAGCTGTGGGCCATGGTCGGCGTGACCCCGATGATCGGCGAGAACGACGACCACCAGATCTACAACCAGACCGCCGCGCGGCAACTGGTGACCTTCGCCCAGCAGAACCACCTCGGTCTGCTGGCCTTCTGGGACGCCACCCGGGACGCCAACGCGTGCACCGGCGGTTCGCTCTCCAAGTGCACCAACATCCCGCAGAAGCCGTACGAGTTCGCCGAGATCTTCGCGAAGTACGCGGGCTGACCAGGCGATTCCCCCGCGGCGGGGGCCCACGGCCGGGCCACGGCCGCCGGCCCCCGCCGTTCGCACCCGGCCGGCCCGCAGCCCGGCTTTATTGAGGTCACATCGCCTGCGCCCCTCCGTTACAGTCCGACCCACGGCACGACCACGAGGGGGCGGACATGACGGTCCGGACGATACGAACGGAAGACCACCAGCACGACCCGGCCACCGGCCGCGGCGCCGCGTGCGCCGCGAGCGCCGAGGCCGGCAGCACCGCGGAGACCGTCACCGCCGAGGAACTCGCCGCACTCGGCCGCACCCTGCGCCGCCTGCGCGACCTGCCGCCGCACGACCGCACCCGCCTGCACGCCGAGCGGCAGCTCAGCTCCTTCGTGATGGAGAGCCGCAAGCGCCGCCGCCAGGAGGCCAAGCAGGCCGTCCGCGACGCCGACGCCGCGCTCCTCGCCGCCACCGCGACCGGCGCCCTCGACCGGCGCGAGGACGCCCCGCTGGCCCCGCCCGCCCTGACGAACAGGCCCGTCGGGGAGCTGCGGACACCGCGCCGGTGCTACGTCTGCAAGCGGCAGTACCGCGAGGTCGACGGCTTCTACCACATGCTCTGCCCGGACTGCGCCGCCGACAACACCGCCCGACGCGGCCTCGGCACCGACCTGCGCGGGCGGCGCGCGCTGCTCACCGGCGGCCGGGTCAAGATCGGCTTCCAGCTCGCCCTCATGCTGCTGCGCGACGGCGCCGAGCTGACGGTCACCACGCGCTTCCCGCACGACACCGTCCGCCGGTTCCGCGCCGCCGAGGGCAGCGCGCAGTGGTGGGAGCGGCTCACCGTCGTCGGGATCGACCTGCGCGACCCGCGCCAGGTCCTCGGGCTCACCGAGCAACTGCGCGCCGACGGGCGGCCGTTGGACATCCTGATCAACAACGCCGCGCAGACCCTGCGCCGCCCGCCCGAGTCGTACGCGCTGCTGGCCGCCGGGGAGCACGAGGCGCTGCCCGCCGCCGACCGCCGCGCCGTCGCGCACGCCCCGGGCTTCCGGCCGATGCCCGCGCTCACCGCCGCCTGGCCCGCCGCGGAGCTCGACCCCGCCCCGGCCGCGGCGCACGGGCTGCTCGCCCTGCCCGACGAGGCCGGCCTGCTGCCCGACCTCGCCCCCGGCAACTCGTGGTCCGCCCGGCTCGGCGGGCTCGACCCGGCGGAGGTGCTGGAGACGCAGCTGGTCAACGCGCTGGCCCCGGCCCTGCTCTGCGACCGCCTGCTCCCGCTCCTGCTCGCCTCCCCGCACCCGCGCCGCTACGTCGTCAACGTGACCGCCGTCGAGGGCCGCTTCGCCGTCGCCAACAAGACCGGCGGCCACCCGCACACCAACATGGCCAAGGCCGCCCTCAACATGCTCACCCGCACGAGCGCCGCCGAACTCGCCGACCAGGGCGTGCACATGTGCGCCGTCGACACCGGCTGGATCACCGACGAGAACCCGGCCCCGAAGAAGACCCGGATCGCCGCCCGCGGCTTCCGCACGCCGCTGGACATCGTCGACGGCGCCGCCCGCGTCTACGACCCGATCGTCCGGGGCGAGGCCGGCTCGCCGGTGTCGGGGGTGTTCCTCAAGGACTACCGGGAGGCCGCGTGGTGAAAGCCCGTCCGCCCGGCCGCGGGGCCGGGTACGGTACGGGAGGTCGAGATCGCCGCACCGGGGGGAACGCATGGCGCCGGACGCCGAACTGACGCACGCCTGGGTGCACGGGCTGGCCCTGGCCCGCCGCTGCCCGGCGCCGGTCGAGGTGCCGTGGGGGCTGCGGGTGGACGTCGGACGCGGCAAGGAGTCCGTGCGGCACGTCCTGCTGCACACCGACGGGGCGAGCGTGCGGGCCGCCGCGGCCGCCGCCGACCGGCCGTTCGCGCGGATCAAGGGGTTCGTCGACCCGGAGACGACCCTCGGCCTGCTCGGCGCGGCCTGGGAGCGCGACGCCGACGAGCTGATGATGACGACCGTGCTGCGCCGCGAGGAGGTCCGCCTCCCCGCCGGCTACACCGCGGAGGTCGAGCGTGGCGACGGGGTCGCGCACGCCCGGCTCCTCACCCCGGACGGCCGGTTCGCGGCCGGCGGCCACACCGGGACGCACGGCGCGCTCGCCGTGTTCGACCGCATCGAGACCGACGGGGCCCACCGGCGCCGCGGGCTCGGAAGCGCGGTGATGCGGCTGCTCAGCGACGCCGCCCTCGACGCGGGCGCGCAGACGGCGGCCCTCGGCGCGACGGAGGAGGGGCGGGCACTGTACTCCTCGCTCGGCTGGGACCTGCGGGGCCTCATGGCCGGGTTCGTCCGCCGCACCTGACCTCCCCCTCCCCCGCCGCGACGACCGGCCCGACGCCGGCCCGACGCCCGCCCGGCACCCGCCCGGCGCCGCTCAGCGGCCGGTGGCCAGGTTGGCGCCACCGGTGCAGTCGAGCACCACACCCGTCACGAAGGTGTTGGCCGCGAACATGTGGATCGCGCGGGCCACGTCCTCCGGGCGGCCGACCCGGCCGACCGGGGTGGTGGCGGCGAGGCCGTCGAACAGGGACTTGCGCTGCTCCTCGGGCACGCGGTCCCACCACGGGGTGTCGACGACGCCGGGCGAGACCGCGTTGACCCGCAGCGGCGCGAGCTCGACCGCCAGCGGCGGCACCATCGCCTCCAGCGCGCCGTTGATGGCGGCCAGTCCGGCGGTGCCGGGGATCGCGGCGCGGGCCGAGGCGGCGGTGATCAGCGTGACGGAGCCGTCCGCCCGCAGGTGCGGCAGGGCCGCCTGCAGGACCCGGACCTGCGGCCAGAACTTGGCGTCGAAGCCGTGCGCGAGGTCGGCGAGGTCGAGCCGGGCGAACGGTCCGGAGCCGGCCGCGCCGCTGACGGCGAGGACCAGGTGGTCGACGGCGCCGCCCCCCGCGAAGAAGGCCGCGACGGCCTCGGCGTCCGTCGCGTCGACCGACGCGCCGGTGGTCCGGCCGCCGATCCGGACGACGGCGGCGTCCAGGCGCTCGCGGTCCCGTCCGGTGATCACGACCTCCGCGCCGTCGGCGGCGAACGCGGCCGCCGCCGCCTCGCCGATGCCCGAGCTGCCGCCCATCACGACGACGCGCTGTCCGGCGAAGAGGTCCGACGTGGTGCTCATGGTGGTGCTTCCTTCCGACTTGTCGAGACTAGCCGTTCCGATAAAGATGATTGCCGAGACTGCTAGTCTTGTCAACGGAGAGCCCGAGCCGGCCGGGACCGGACGAGGCGGGGGGCGAGCGGACGACAGAGCGAGAGGACGACCGATGAACGCGACGGATCCCCAGCCGGGCCCCGCCCGCCCGCACACCGGCCGCCGCCGCAACGAGGCCGCCCACCGGGCCATCCTCGACGCGGCCCTGCGCCTGCTCGCCGAGTCCGACGGCACGCCCGTCACCATCGACGCCATCGCCCGTACCGCCGGCGTCGGCAAGCAGACCGTCTACCGCTGGTGGCCCTCCAAGGGCGCCGTCCTCCTCGACGCCCTCTCCGACCGCGCCGACCAGGACGTGGCCGGCCCCGACACCGGGGACCTCCGCGCCGACCTGCGCGCCTTCGTCGCCACCACCTTCGACGCCGCCCGGCGCGACACCAGCGCCTCGGCCCTGCGCGCCCTCGTCCGCGAGGCCGCCCGCGACCCCCACCTGGCCGACCTGATGCAGACCTTCACCGCGACCCGCCGGGCGGCCCTGCGCGAGCTCCTCACCCGCGGGCGCGAACGCGGCCAGCTCCCCGAGGGCGCCGATCTCGACCTGATCGTGGACCAGGTCTACGGCGTCTTCTGGTACCGCTTCCTCCTCGGCCACGCCCCGCTCGACGCCGACGCCGCCGACCGGCTCGCCGAATCGCTGGTCACCGGGGCCCGGTAGCGGTCCGCGACACGACGTGTGCGCGGGAAGTCGGCCGGTCCGACGTCCTGCGCGCGACGGCTGGACGGTCACCGCCCGGCCGCGGGCCGCCGGCGGCGGTAGTACGCGAAGGCCAGGGCCAGCACGATCGGGCCCCACAGCATCGCCGGGCCGACGCACACCCGGGCCAGCGCCAGCCACCAGCCGTTGCTGTAGCCGACCTCGTCGACCACGCCGAGCCAGGCGAGCGGCTGCAGACCGAACAGCCCCACCAGGAGCAGCCCGCCCACCACCGCGGGCCCGGCGGCCGCGAGCGGCGGCACCCGGCGGCCCGCGAGGAACGGCACCCGGCGCGGGAAGACCTCGCCCCACCCCGCGACCAGGCCGAGGGTCAGCAGGCACAGCGCCTCGGTGAGCACGCTCAGCCCGACCACGTAGCCCGGCGCCCACCAGGGCATCGTCGGCCGTCCCGGGTCGACGGTGCCCATCTCGAAGCCGGCCGCGAACGGGAGCCGCCACAGGCAGTGCGGCAGCACGACGAACGGGAGGGCCTTCGCCAGCCACAAGGCCCAGCGCTGCACGGGACGTTCGGTGTCGCCCAGGGGAATCGTGATCGCCATGGCTCCACTCTCGCCGCGCCCCGGGGCCCGGACGTCGTCCACGCGGCCGAACGCCCTCCCCCGCGCGAGCTATCCGGCGTCCGCCAGGAGGCAGACGTAGGAACGATCCACGCGCGACGGATGTGGCTGCTCCACCCGCGTGGTGACGGTGAACCCGGCGAGCGCGAGCAGGTCGACGAGCCGCCGCGCGGGCACCAGATGGGACTCGTACGACACCGGGTGCCCGTACGCCTCGGTGGGCCGCAGGCGGCCGTCCCCGACGTGGCCGCCGAGCAGCAGCCGGCCCCCGGGGCGCAGGACGCGCCGGAACTCGCCGAACAGCGCCGGAAGTCGCGCGGCCGGCGTGTGGTGGACGGAGTTCCAGGCCAGGATGCCCCCGAGACCGCCGTCCGCGAGCTCCAGCGCCCCCATCGAGCCCTCCACGAAGCGGAGTCCGGGGTAGGCCAGCCGGGCGAGCCGGATCATCTCGCCCGACACGTCCACCCCGAACACGTCGAGCCCGAGCCCCGCCAGGTACGCCGCCAGGCGCCCCGGCCCGCAGCCGAGATCGGCCACCGGTCCACCGCCCGAGGTGCGGACGAGCTCGGCGAAGGCGGCCAGCATCGCGCGCGAGACCGGGTCCAGCTCCTGCGGCGGGATGACGAGTCGGACGTAGTCGGCGGCGACGGCGTCGTAGGACGCGCGGACGGCGGCGAGGTGGGCGGGTTCGGTCACGCGGCCGATCCTGCCGCGAGGCAGCGGCACGACGAGGCGCAAACCCCGGCCGGGCCCGTCCAGTCGGCGCGGGCGCCCGCGGCCTCCCGCTCGGCGAAGACGCCCGCCCGCAGGTCGGCGGTCTGCCGCAGGACGTCCTTGCGCTCGCGCCTGGCGAGCCGGTCGACGTAGAGGCCGCCGCCGAGGTGGTCGCTCTCGTGCTGGAGGCAGCGGGCGAAGTACCCCGTGCCGACCACCGTGCGCGGGCCGCCCCGCCAGTCGAAGCCGCGGACCACCACACGGGCGGGCCGGGCGAGCACCGCCCGGGCCCCGGGCACCGACAGGCAGCCCTCGGTGTCCTCCAGGAGGCGACGGCCGGGCGACTGCGGTTCGACGACGGGGTTGAGCAGGTGGCCGACGTGCCGGACGCCGTCGTCGTCGGCGCAGTCGTAGACGAACAGGCTGAGGTCGACGTCCACCTGGTTGGCCGCGAGCCCGGCGCCGTCCGCGACGTACATCGTGGCGAACATCGCGTCGATCAGGCGGGCGAGTCCGGGGCTGCCGAAGTCCGCCGGGCCGGCCGGGCGGCACGGCCGGTGCAGGACCGGCTCGCCGATCTCGGTGATCCGCAGGATCTCGGGACGTTCACGCGGGTCGGACATCGGAGCTCCTCGTGGGCGGGACCCGGCGGACACGTCGTCACGTGCCGGGTTTGCGATGGGCTTTGCAAAGTAGCAGACTTTGCAAAGTGACCGAAGAAGCAGCCGAGGACGACCTGACCGCCCCCGCCACCGGCGCGCTCCCCGAACACGCCGTCCGCACGGCGCTGCTGGAGCTCCTGGCCGGGCGCGGCACCGTCACCTCCACCGAGGCGGCCGGACTGCTCGGGTACAGCTCCGGGCTCTGCTCGTTCCACCTGCGGCAGCTGGCCCGCTACGGGCTCGTCGAGGAGGCGCCGGCGACCGACGGGCGGGCACGGCCCTGGCGCCTTCCCCGAGAGAAGCCCCAGCACGGCGACGCGGAGGAAGAGTTCGGCGAGCTCGCCCGCGGACTGGAGGACGAGAGCTACCGGCGCTGGCTCGCCCACCGCGGCGAGGCACCGGCCGAGTGGCAGCACGACGACGCGTTCAGCGCCGTCGTCTACCTCACGCCCGCCGAGCTGACGGCCGTCGGGGAGGCCGTCCGGCAGGTGCTGGCCCGGTTCCGCGGCCGCGAGCACGACCCGGCCGCCCGGCCCGCCGGGGCGCGGCCGGTCGCCGCCGTGGCCAGACTGTTCCCGCTGCTGCCCGACGACGGCCCGACGACGAGGGGCTGATGCCCGCTCACCGCACGATCAGGTACCGCCGCTCGCTCGAACCGCTGACGCACACCAGAGCGCCACGATGGTCTGCATCCGGCGGCGCTTCACCTCCGCCCGCGAGGCCCGCCACACCGCGCCGGCCATGACGACCGCTCCGCGGGCTCCAGGACGCGCTCTCGCGCCACCCGGCCGTCCGCCATCTCCACGGGCCGACTGGCGCAGCGGGTGGCCGGGTCGGGGTCGTGGGTGACGATCAGCAGGGTCTGTCCGATCTGCTGGGGGTCGATAGCAGGAACGTTCAACTCCCTTGATTCGCACGAAAATCATCAATCTAACTCGTTCGAGGTAACCAGCCTTCTCCTCCACATTTCTGCCTGCCCATGGGGGAACATCGCCATGTCCGCGCCCGGACGGGTCATCCCCTCCGGGCGGCCTCACCTTCAGCCTCTGGATCGGCCCTTGACTACGTCCGCCCCCGTGTGGGAATGCCCCTTCAACCACACCGAAGGCCTGGAGTTCGACCCCCTCCTCAAGCGGCTGCTCACCGAGGCCCCGGTCGCCCGGATCCGGCTGCCGCACGGCGAGGGCGAGGCCTGGCTGGCCACCCGCCACGAGGACGTCCGCACCGTCACCACCGACCGCCGCTTCAGCCGCGCCGCCGGCATCGGGCGCGACCTCCCCCGCATGACGCCCGCCCCGATCGCCCAGGCCGAGGCGATCAACCTGATGGACCCGCCCGCCCACAACCGGCTGCGCCGCCTCGTCGCCCAGGGCTTCACCAACCGCCAGGTCGAGCGGATGCGCCCCCGCACGCAGGACGTCGTCAACGGCTACCTGGACGACATGGAGGAACACGGCGCCCCGGCCGACCTGACGCACTTCCTCTCCGCCCGGCTCCCGCTCCACACCATCTGCGAACTGCTGGAGATCCCGCACGGGGACCGCGCCCGGCTGCGGGCCTGGGCGGTCGCGATGATGCGGATGGTCCCGGGCGGCCGGGAGGCCCAGGAGGAGGCCAAGGCCGGCCTGCGCGCCTACTTCAGCGAGCTGACCGCCGCCCGCCGGGCCGATCCCGGCGAGGACCTGATCAGCGCCCTCGCCACCGCCCGCGACGGCGACGAACTACTGGACGACGACGAGCTCGCCGTCATGGCGATGGTGCTCCTGGTGACCGGCCACGACACCAGCACCTACCAGCTCAGCAACATCACCTACACCCTGCTCACCCACCCCGAGCAGCTCGCCAAGCTCCGCGCCCGGCCGCAGACGCTGCCGCAGGCGCTGGAGGAGCTGCTGCGCTTCATCCCGTTCCGCCAGGGCGTCGGCATCGCCCGGGTCGCCGTCGAGGACGTCGAGCTGGGCGGGGTGCTGATCCGGGCCGGCGAGGCCGTGCACGTCTCCTACCTCACCGCCAACCGCGACCCGGCGGTCTACGAGCGCCCCGACGAGCTGGACCTCGACCGCGGCGCGCCCACCCACATGGCCTTCGGGCACGGCCAGCACCACTGCCTCGGCTCGCACCTGGCCCGGATGGAGCTCCAGGTCGCCATCGGCACGCTGCTGCGGCGCTTCCCCGGGCTGCGCCTGGCCGTCGAACCGTCCGAACTCGACTGGAACTCCGGCTCGATCTGGCGCTTCCCGCAGGCCCTGCCCCTCGCCTGGTGACGGCCGCACGGCGTCCGAACCGTTCCACGCATCCACCGGCCCACCCGCGGGCCACCCAGGGGAGATCCCGTACCCATGGCAACACTCTGCCGCCCCGCCATCGCCGTGCCCGAGCACGTCATCACCCTCGACGAGACCCTGGACCTGGCCCGCGCGATGCACTCCGGCCACCCCCAACTCGGCCTCGCGCTACGGCTGATCGAGAACACCGGCGTGCGGACCCGGCACCTGGTCCAGCCCATCGAGCAGACGCTGCGCCACCCGGGCTTCACCGCCCGCAACGCCGTCTACGAGCGCGAGGCCAAGCGACGCGTCCCCGAGGTGGTCGAAGCCGCCCTGCGCAACGCCCAGTTGGGCGCCCAGGACGTCGACCTGCTGATCTACGTGTCGTGCACCGGCTTCATGATGCCGTCGATGACCGCCTGGCTGATCAACACGATGGGTCTGCGCCCGGACACCCGCCAGATGCCGATCGCCCAGCTCGGCTGCGCGGCCGGCGGCGCCGCCGTCAACCGGGCGCACGACTTCTGCCGCGCCTACCCGGGCGCCAACGTGCTCATCGTGGCCTGCGAGTTCTGCTCGCTGTGCTACCAGCCGACCGACCTCGGCGTCGGCTCGCTGCTCTCCAACGGCCTCTTCGGGGACGCCGTCGCCGCCGTGGTGATGCGCGGGCACGGCGGCACCGGGGTGTCGGTCGAGCGCAACGGCTCGCACCTCGTCCCGGACACCGAGAACTGGATCTCCTACGGGGTACGGGACACCGGCTTCCACTTCCAGCTCGACCGGCGCGTTCCCGGCACGATGGAGATGCTCGCGCCCGCCCTGCGCGGTCTGGCCGCCGAGCACGGCTGGGACGCCTCGGGGCTCGGGTTCTACATCGTCCACGCCGGCGGCCCGCGCATCCTCGACGACCTGTGCCACTTCCTCAACCTCGATCCGGCGATGTTCCGCTACAGCCGGGCCACGCTGACCGAGCGCGGCAACATCGCGAGCGCCGTCGTCTTCGACGCCCTCGCCCGGCTGTTCGCCGACGGCGGCGCGACCGACGGCACCCGCGGGCTGATCGCCGGTTTCGGGCCCGGCATCACCGCCGAGATCTCGCTGGGGAGTTGGGTGTCGGTGCCGCGCGGCGTCGCCCAGCCCCGGCGGCCGCGCGCCATCGCCACCACCGACCTCTCCCGCGTCCACCCCGACGCCCCCCACCGTTTCCCGGCCGGCACTACGATCACCGAATGACCGACACCACGGACCGCACCGCCACCGACCCGTCCGCCGGAGCCGCCGAAATCGCCGCGCTCTTCCCCGCGTTGCACGCGCCGCAGTACTGGGCCTGGGGGAGGTACGACGCGCAGTTCTCCACCGAGCTGCCGCCGGACGGCCTGGTGACCAACATCCACCTGGTGGGCTTCGCGGACGGCGGCGTGGTCCTCTGCCGGGACGACCGGGACCACTGGTTCCTGCCCGGCGGCACGCGCGAACGGGACGAGAGCGTCGCCGACTGCCTGCGGCGCGAGCTCGAGGAGGAGGCGGGCGCCCGGCTGCTCGGCGAGCCCGCCTGGCTCGGCGCGCACCGCTGCCGCACGGACGACCCGACGCCCTACCGGCCGTGGCAGCCGCACCCGGAGAAGGCGTGGCTGTGGGGCTGGGCGGACATCGCGCTGGAGTCCGCGCCGACCAACCCCTCGGACGGCGAGCAGGTCGTCGAGGTCCGCGCCCTGCCGGCGGCCGAGGCGCAGCGGCTGCTGGCGGACTCGCACGAGCCCTGGTGGGGCGAGCTGATCGGGCTCGCGGTGGAGCTGCGGCGGCGGGCGGGGCTGGGCTGAGGCCGCCGTCCCGCTGCGGCATCCCCGTCCCGCGCGAAGATCACCGGAACGGCCCAGCAGCGGGACGCTTCGTCCGTTTTGCGATGATATGACTCGGCCATGGACACCTCTTCGTTGGCCGCCTCGCTGGCCGTGGACTACCCGGTGCTCAACATCTTCTGGACGATGTTGGAGCTGTTCCTCTGGGTGCTCTGGTTCTTCCTGCTGTTCAAGATCATCACCGACATCTTCCGCAGCCACGACCTGGGCGGCTGGGGCAAGGCCGGTTGGCTGGTCGTGGTGATCATCCTGCCGCTGATCGGCGTGCTCGCCTATCTGATCGCGCGCGGCGAGGGCATGGGGAAGCGGGACCTCGCCCAGGCCCAGCAGACCGAGGCGGCCCTGCAGGCGTACATCCGGGACGCCGCCGGGGCCCCCGGGGGATCGGCCGACGGCGGCGGACGCAGCCACGTCGACGACCTGGCGAAGCTGGCGGACCTGAAGGACAAGGGCCTCATCTCCGCCGAGGAGTACCAGCGGGCCAAGGACAAGCTCCTGGTGTGAGCGCAGGCCGCGCAACGGCCGGGGCCGGTGGGTACATCACCCACCGGCCCCGGCCGTTGCGTGCCCGGTGTCACGGCGCCGCTCAGCGCCGCCCGGAGCGGCGGTCGTCGCGCCCGCCCTGGCCGCCCTGGCCGCCGGTCAGGCCCGCCCGGCGCAGCGCGTCCGCCATGGCGCCGTTCGCCGGCGGCGTGCCGCCGCCGGAGCCGCCCTGGCCGCGCCGGTCCTGGCCGCGGCGGTCGTCACGCCGCTCGTCCCCGCGGCGGTCCTGGCGCGGCGGGCGGCCCTGCCGGTCGCCGCCGCGGCCCCGGTCCCCGCCGCGCTCGCCGCCGCGGCCGGGCTCGTCGTCCAGCCGCAGCGTCAGCCCGATCCGCTTGCGCGGCACGTCCACCGAGGTGACCCGGACCTTCACGATGTCGCCCGGCTTGACCACCTCCCGCGGGTCCTTGACGAAGTTCCTGGACAGCGCGGAGACGTGCACCAGGCCGTCCTGGTGGACGCCCACGTCGACGAAGGCGCCGAACGCGGCGACGTTGGTGACCACGCCCTCCAGCACCATGCCGACCTCCAGGTCGCCGATCTTGTCGACGCCCTCCTTGAAGACGGCGGTGCGGAACGCCGGGCGGGGGTCGCGGCCCGGCTTGTCCAGCTCGCCGAGGATGTCGGTGACGGTCGGGATGCCGAAGGTGTCGTCGGCGAAGTCCCCCGGGCGCAGCGCGCGCAGCCGCTCCCCGTTGCCGATCAGCTCCCGCAGCTCGCCGCCGGTCGCGGCGAGGATGCGGCGCACCACCGGGTAGGCCTCGGGGTGCACGCTGGAGGCGTCCAGCGGGTCGTCGCCGCCGGGGATGCGCAGGAAGCCGGCGCACTGCTCGAACGCCTTCGGGCCGAGCCGGGCGACGTCCTTGAGCTGCTTGCGGGTGCGGAAGGGGCCGTTGGCGTCGCGGTGGGCCACGATGTTGTCGGCGAGCGTGCCGGTGATGCCGGAGACGCGGGTCAGCAGCGGTGCGGAGGCGGTGTTGACGTCCACGCCGACGGCGTTCACGCAGTCCTCGACGACGGCGTCCAGCGAGCGGGACAGCTTCGCCTCGCTGAGGTCGTGCTGGTACTGGCCGACGCCGATCGACTTGGGGTCGATCTTGACGAGCTCGGCGAGCGGGTCCTGCAGACGGCGGGCGATGGAGACCGCGCCGCGGATGGACACGTCCAGTTCGGGCAGCTCCTGCGAGGCGAACGCGGAGGCCGAGTACACGGAGGCGCCGGCCTCGCTCACCATCGCCTTGGTGAGCCCCAGTTCGGGGTGGCGGCCCAGCAGCTCCTCGGCGAGCTTGTCGGTCTCGCGGGAGGCGGTGCCGTTGCCGATCGCGATCAGGTCGACGCCGTGCTTCTTCGCCAGCGCGGCCAGCGTGGCCAGCGAGGCGTCCCACTTGTTGGCGGGCTGGTGCGGGTAGATCGTGTCGTGCGCCACGACCTTGCCGGTGGCGTCCACGACGGCGACCTTCACGCCGGTGCGGAAGCCCGGGTCCAGGCCCATGGTGGCGCGGGTGCCGGCCGGGGCGGCGAGCAGGAGGTCGCGGAGGTTGGCGGCGAACACGCGCACCGCCTCCTCCTCGGCCTCGGCGCGCAGCCGGGCCCGCAGGTCGATGCCGAGCCGCACCAGGATGCGGGTGCGCCAGGCCCAGCGGACGGTGTCGCCGAGCCACTTGTCGGCCGGGCGGCCGTGGTCGGCGATGCCGAAGCGGGCGGCGATGCGCTGCTCGTAGTCGCTCGCGCCGGGCAGGTCGCCCCTGGCGTCGCCGGTCTCGTCGCCGTCCAACGGGGACAGTTCGAGGTCGAGCACCTCCTCCTTCTCGCCGCGCAGCATCGCGAGGATGCGGTGCGAGGGAAGCTTGGTGTAGGGCTCGGCGAAGTCGAAGTAGTCGGCGTACTTCGCGCCGTCCTGCTCCTTGCCGTCCCGCACCCGGGCGACCAGCCGGCCGCGGGTCCACATCCGTTCGCGCAGCGAGCCGACCAGGTCGGCGTCCTCGCCGAAGCGCTCGACCAGGATCGCGCGGGCGCCCTCCAGGGCCGCGTTCCCGTCCGCGACGGCCTCGTTGAGGTACCCGGCGGCCAGCGCGGCCGGGTCCTGGGTGGGGTCGGCGAGCAGGGTGTCGGCGAGCGGCTCCAGGCCGGCCTCGCGGGCGATCTGCGCCTTGGTGCGCCGCTTCGGCTTGAACGGCAGGTAGATGTCCTCCAGGCGGGCCTTGGAGTCGGCCGCGAGGACCTGGGCGCGCAGCGCGTCGTCCAGCTTGCCCTGGGCCTCGATCGACTCCAGGACGGCGGTGCGGCGCTCCTCCAGTTCGCGCAGGTAGCGCAGCCGCTCCTCCAGCGTGCGCAGTTGCGCGTCGTCGAGGGAACCGGTGACCTCCTTGCGGTATCGGGCGACGAACGGGACGGTCGCCCCGCCGTCGAGCAGGGCGACGGCCGCCGTCACCTGCCCGTCGCGCACGCCCAGTTCCTCGGCGATCTTCCGCTCGATCGCCCGCTGGGCCCGCCGGGACTGCTCATCGACTGGCGTGGTCACGAAGCCGGTCACCTTCTCCTTCAGTGCGTTCGCCGTACGCCCTGCATTCTGGCAGGTGCCGTCGACGGCTCCCGGCCGCACCCGGGGCGGCCGGGCGTGGCGGTGCCGGTGACGGCCTTCCCCGCGCTCTGCGCGGCGGGCTCGAACGAGGTTCGGGCGGTGCTCCGTTGGGCGTCAGAGGTGGAGCTCCCGGCTCGGCCGGCCGTCGGCGGCGAGGTCGATCGTGACGGTCCCGGTGCCGGCGGTGACTTCGATCCGGTCCGGGCCGGACCAGCGGACGGTCTCGTCGAACGTGCCGTACGGGCCCTCCTCGACGATCAGCCACCGGCGCGTGGTCAGCCCGGTGCCCGCGTCGACGTAGTACGCCCTGGAGGAGTCGAGCGCCCAGCCCGTCTCCTCCTCCACGATCCGCCGGTCCGCCCGGCCGGGCGCCTCCTGACTGCCCTTCCCCACGGTGGAGTCGGCCAGGACGATGCAGAGCAGCATCGTCCCGGCGAACAGCAACGCGACGACGACGGCGAGCAGGATCCGCACCCACATCCACCAGGGGACGGTGATCACCGCGGCCATCAGCACCGGCAGCGCCAACGTCCAGAGCAGCAGCGGCCGGTCGAACCACTCCCGCAGGACGAGGTAGCCGCCCGAGCGGGCGTTGTAGTGGCCGGTCGCCGCCAGGAGCAGCAGGACGGCCAGGACGGCGAGCGCGGCGCCGAACACCCGGCGCTCGGTGGCCGTCCACTCGATGGTCCGTCCACCCGTACGTCTCTCGGGCCGCTCGTCCCTCTGCCCCCGTGTGATGATCATCGCGCCAGCGTAGTGATCCGATGATCCGAGTTTGTCACGGGAGTTCGATGATCCGGCTGCTGGCCACGCGAACCGCGCTGTACGCTGCCGGGCATGTGCGCTGCCGTCAGGATGCACCCCGACGAACCGGACATCGACGCGGCCCTGGTGCGGCGGTTGCTCTCCGCCCAGTTCCCGCAGTGGGTCGGCCTGCCCATCCGCCCGGTGGCCTCCGCCGGGACGGACAACGCGATGTTCCGGCTCGGCCCGGACCTCGCCGTCCGCCTCCCCCGGGTCGGCTGGGCCGCGGACGGCGTCGGCCGCGAACAGTACTGGCTCCCGCGGCTCGCTCCGCACCTCCCGCGGCCGATCCCCTCACCCGTAGCCCTCGGCCGACCCGCCGCCGGCTACCCGTGGGAGTGGTCGGTGGTCCGCTGGCTCGACGGCGTGAACCCGGCCGCCGGCGCCCTCGCCGCGCCGCTCCGACTCGCCAGGGACCTGGCCGCGTTCATCACCGCCCTGCGCTCCGCCGACCCGGCCGGCGGCCCCTGCGCGGCCCGCGGCGTCCCGCTCGCCGCCCGGGACGGCGCGACCCGCGCGGCACTCGCCCGGCTCACCGGCACGATCGACACCGCGACCGCGACGGCCCTGTGGGACAAGGCCCTGCGCCTGCCCGACTACACCGGCCCGGCCACCTGGATGCACGGCGACCTCTCCCCCGGCAACCTCCTCCTCGCCCCCTCCGGCGGACTCGGCGCGGTCATCGACTTCGGCCTGATGGGCGTCGGCGACCCGACCGTGGACGTGATCGCGGCGTGGACCGTCCTGCCCGCCCAGGCCCGCGCCGCCTTCCGCACCGCCCTCGGCACCGACGACGCCATGTGGTCCCGCGCCCGCGCCTGGGCCCTGTCCATCGCCCTCGTCGCGATCCCGTACTACCGGCACACCAACCCCACCCTGACCGCCGCCGCCCGCCACGTCGTCCGCGAGGTCCTCGCCGACCACACCGCCTGATCCACCCCCGCCCCCGGCGCCGGTTCCGCCGCTCCCACTGCCGACGCGACCGAGTCAGAAACCTGCCCCGGTCAAGCTTGACTGCTAGCCTGGACGGCATGAGCGGACTGCGGGAGCTGAAGAAGGAACGGACGCGGCGGGCGATCTCGGAGGCGGCGATCGCGCTGTTCCTGGAGCACGGGTTCGACCAGGTGTCGGTGGCCGACGTGGCCGCGACGGCCGAGGTGTCGAAGCCGACGCTGTTCAGCTACTTCCCGTCCAAGGAGGACCTCGTCGTCCACCGCTTCGCCGACCACCAGGAGCAGGCCGCCGACGTGGTCCGCGGCCGGGCGCCGGGTGAGACGGCGATCGGCGCGCTGCACCGGGACTTCGTGGCGGGGCTGGACCGGCGGGACCCGATCACCGGGCTCAGCGACCACCCCGCCGTGCTCGCCTTCAACCGGCTCGTCCGCTCGACCCCGGGACTGGTGGCCCGCGGCGCCCAGTACCTCGCGCGGGCCGAGGAGTCCCTGGCGGAGGCGCTGCGCGAGGACCCGGACGTCACCCCGCCCCGCGTGCTCTCGGCGAGACTCCTGGCCGCCCAGCTCACCGCGACCCAGCGCGTCCTCGCCGAGCACAACCACCGCCGCATCGCCGAGGACGGCCAGAGCGCCGACGAGCTCCACTTCGAGGCCGTCGGCGACGCCGACCGCGCCTTCGAGCTCCTGGAACACGGCTGGGCCCGGGCCGCCGGACCCGGGCGCCCGACCCGCTAGTCCGCGACCGCGGCCCGCATCGCCTCCGGCAGCGGGCGGGCGTGCAGCACGTCGAGGCGGGAGACGGCCCGGGTGAGCGTCACGTAGAGGCGGTGCAGCCCGCGCGGCTCGGCGTCGACGATCGCGGCGGGCTCGAGGACGATCACGTGGTCGTACTCGAGCCCCTTGGCGAGCGAGGCCGGCAGCACGGTCAGCCGGGCGGCCCCGCCGACCCCGTCCGCGGTCGCCGCCGGCAGCCCGGCCGCCGCCAACACCCCGGCCGTCCGCGCCGCCTCCGCGTCCGCCGCGATCACCGCCACCGAGCCCTCACGGCCGAGCGCCTTGCGGACGGCTTCGGCAACTTCCTCGCGCGCGTCCGCCACTTGACGGATCGTCACCTCTCCTCCCGCCCGTAGCGACACCGCAGGCGGCACGTCCACGCCGAGCGCCCCCAGCACGCGGTTGGCGAGCTCCGTCACCGCCGCCGGGACGCGGTAGCCCGTCGTCAGCGGCACCACCACCGCCTGCGGCTTGCCGAGGTGGGCCAGCTGCTCGGGCCAACTCCGCGCCGCCCCGGACGTGGTGGACTGCGCGAGGTCGCCGAGGACGGTGAGCGAGCCGAAGCCGCTGCGGCGGGCGATCGCCCGGCACTGCATGGGCGAGAGGTCCTGCGCCTCGTCGACGACGACGTGCCCGAACCCGTCCGGCCGCTCGATCAGGCCCGCGACCTCATCCAGCAGGAACAGGTCGTGTGCCGACCAGGCCGCGCTCCGCTCCGACCGCGGCGGGCGCCGCCAGCGGATCGCCGCCTGCTCGTCCGCGTCCAGCAGTCCGGCCGCGGCCGCCGCCAGCACCCGCGGATCGCCGAGCAGTCCGGCCACCACCGACTCCGGCCGGACGGCCGGCCACGCCGCGTCCAGGAACTCCCTCACCGGCCGGCACCGCCCGATCCGCGCCTCCCACGTCCCGCTGCGGACGCCCGTGCGCCGCTCGGCCCGGTCCCGCAGTGCCGCCACCACCCGGGTGCGCAGGTGCTCGCGCCCGATCGCGTACGGCACGCCCTGCCCTCGCACCTCCGCGACCATCGACCGCAGCGCCTCCTCCGGGACCCGCCAGCGGTACGAGCCCTCCGTGACGACCACCGGCGCGGCGTCCGCCGCCCGGACCCTGGCGTACAGGGCGCGCTCCAGCACGGCGGCCATCCGGGCGTCCTGCTTGACGGCCGCGGCGCGCGCGTCGTCCTCGCCGCGCACCGGGTGGGTGGCGACCAGGTCCTCCACGGTGCACTGGGCCACGTCGATCTCGCCGAGCGCGGGCAGGACTTCGGCGATGTAGCGCAGGAACGCCCGGTTCGGGCCGATCACCAGCAGGCCCGAGCGCCGGATGCGCTGCGGGTGGGTGTAGAGCAGGTACGCGGCGCGGTGCAGGCCGACGGCGGTCTTGCCGCTGCCGGGCGCGCCCTGCACGCACACCGACTCGGCCAGGCCGCCGCGCACCAGCGCGTCCTGCTCGGGCTGGATGGTCGCGACGATGTCGCGCATCGGCCCGGTGCGGGGGCGCTCGATCTCCGCGGCCAGGATGCCGCCGGGGGCGTCGGCGGGCGGCCCGCCGAGCCGCTCGTCCTCCAGGCCGGTGAGGTCCCCGGGCTCCCCCGGGCTCGCCGGCGCCCAGCCGAAGCGGCGGCGCCCGGCCAGGCCGAGCGGGTCGTGCGGGCCCGCCTGGTAGAAGACCCGGGAGACCGGCGCCCGCCAGTCGACGACCAGGGGCGGCACGGTCGGGTCCTCGGAGATCCGGCGCCGGCCCACGTAGTAGCGCTGCCGCCGGTGGTCGCCGGCCTCGGGGGCGTCGCCGAAGTCGAGGCGGCCGAAGAAGGCCGGGCTGTCCGGCAGGTCCGCCATCCGCCGGGCCCGGGTGCGCAGGTAGCGGCCGAGCGCCTCCGCGCTCGCGCCGTCGCCGGAGACGTCCTCGCCCGCGATCACCTGGTACCCGGCGTCGTCCACCTGCCGCGCGAGCGCCTCCCGGCACCGGGCGACGTAGGCCCGCTCCCGCGCCAGCTCGCCGTCGATCCCCGCCACCATGCCGCGACCTCCCGACCGTCGTTCCCGCACTCCGAACGGCCAGCATAACTGAACTCGGTAAAGAATCTATTCGGGTCAGAATCATGTCTCGGTTGCACCAGGGAGGGATCGCGTGTCAGAGGCACCCGTCAAGGTGGGTCGCATGCGGAACGAGAACACGCACGACGAACTGCCGGCCATGACCTGGGACCGGTTCTGGGAGCTGGTCGGCACACTGGGCGGGCCGGCCGTCCTGGAGAGGTGCGACCACCTGCAGGAGGCGTGCGAGCGCCTCTCGGCGCGGCTCGCGCGCGGGCCGGCCGACGAGATCACCGGCTTCGGGGAGCGGCTGGCCGAGGCGCTGTACCGACTGGACCGCGCGGAGTCCGGGCGACTGCCGGTCGAGGGCGCCGGGGGACCGTACGACCGGCAGACCGACGACCACTTCCTCTACGCCCGCGCCGCCGTCGTGGCGGCGGGACGAGAGGCGTACGAGGGGGTGCTCGGCCGCCCCGAGCGGTTCGCGCCGTACACCGCGCTCCAGGCGGAGGAACTGCTGTACGTCCACGAGGAGGCGTACGAGGCGGTCACCGGCGAGGAATGGGACCACCCGACCCGCTACGACTACGAGTCGTGCTCCAACGCCGAGGGCTGGCCCGGCCCGGAGCACCCGGCCGAGGCGTGAGCCACCGGGCCTGCGCCGAGGCTAGCGGCGACGCGGCCGGCCACCACCGGACCGGCCGACTCCGCGCGGCTTGCGCGGGGCGGTCTGCCGGGCGGCCTCCGCCGGGGCCGCGGCGGGCCAGTGGGGGGGCCGGGCCAGGCCGGCGGGGAGGCGGGTGGTGGCATCACCGCGCGCGGCGTTGAGCTGGGCCTGGGTGAGGAAGAGCGCCTCGGTCAGATCGGCGCCCGCCACGTTGGCGTCGCGCAGGTCGGCACCGATCAGGTCGGCGAGCCGCAGGTCGGCCCCGCCCAGGTCGGCCGCGACCAGCAGCGCCCCGCGAAGGTTCGCGCCGCGCAGGTCGGCGCCGCGCAGCCGGGCGCCGAAGAGGTCGGCGCCGCGGTGCTCGCGGCGACGCGGGACGGCGGCGCGGACGTGCTCGCTCGCCCGCAGCAGCAGGTCGCTGACGCGCTGCCGGTGCGCGTTCAGGTCGACGGCGAGGACCTCCTGCGGGGTGCCGCCGGCGAGCCGGTCGGTGGCCTCCAGGGCCTCCCGCAGCTCGGGGTGGACGGCGCGGGCGGCGTCGAAACCGAGCGCCTCGCCGAGGTAGGCCATGAGTTCGTGCAGCTGCCGCACGACCGGGAAGACGTCGAACATCTCCCGCGCACTGCCCGGCTCCTCCCGCCAGCTGCGCCCGCCGTACGTGATCTGCGAGACGCGCTGGCCGGCGCCGAAGCAGTCGTAGACGGTGCAGCCCTGGAAGCCGGTGTCGCGCAGGCGCGCGTGGATCCCGCAGGTGAAGTCGGTCCGCAGGTTGCGGCAGGGGGTGCCGGCGGCCTTGTCGACCGCGAAGTCGGCGCCCGCGGCGAACGGGAGGGCCACGCAGCAGAGCCCGAAACAGCTCGTGCAGTCGGACCGGAGTTCGGTGGGCAGTGACCCGCCGCCCACCTCGCTGCGCTCGCTCATGCGCCCACCTCGCTGCGATCGCTCACGTACTGCCATCCTCCCGACCCAGGACACCGGGTCGTTCCGGTGCGTCGAACCCGCCAAGCCTACTGTGCCCCTGGCCTCACTCCCGCCCCAGCGGTAAGGTATGTGGCACCATTTCGTCCATTACCAACGGGGGTGGGTCGATGCAGGACCCGGACATCGCGGAGCTCGTCCGCCGCTGGATCTCCGGCTGGGTCGTCTCCCGGGGCGCCGCCGAACCCGCCGCCGCGCCGTGGGGTTGGAGCATCGACGTGGGCGCCCCGACCGGCGAGGTCGCGCGGCACGTGCTGCCGCACCCCGTCGAGGACGACGTCCGCAAGATCGCCGGGGCGACCACGGCCCCGGGCACCTGGCTCAAGCTGTTCGCGGCGGACGACACCGTCCGCCCGTGGCTGGGGCCCGAGTGGCGGCTGGCCGGGCCGGGCCACCTGATGAGCCTGCCGCTCGACGGCGCCGAACGGCCAGCACCGCCGGCCGGCTACACCGTCACCACCTGGCTCCGCGGCGGCGTCGTCCGCGCCCTGGTCCGCACGTCGGCCGGGCACCTCGCCGCCCGCGGACAGGCGGGCCTGGCGGGCCCGGTCGCCGTGCCGGACCAGATCGTCACCTCCCCCGACCACCGCCGCCGGGGCCTGGGCAGCGTCGTGATGGGCACGCTCCAGCACGCCGCCCGCGAGGCCGGCGCCGCACAGGCGGTCCTGGTCGGCACCCCGGACGGCCGCGCGCTGTACTCGGCGCTCGGCTGGACGGTCCACTCCCCGATGGCGAGCCTCGTCCTCCAGCCGGAGGCCCGGGCGGACGGCGGCCAGCGGGAGGAGGGCGCTCAGCGGTAGGGCAGCAGCTCCGGCCGCTTCGGCGGCCGGCCGTCGCCGGAGGAGCGGCCGGTGAGACGGCGGCCGATCCACGGGCCGAGGTGGGAGCCGATCCAGCGGGCGTCGGCGCCGAGCTTCTCGGCCCGGCCGCGCGGGGCCGCGGGCGGCAGCGGGGCGCGCCAGTCGAAGCCGGCCGGGCGGCCGAGCGCCTCCAGGACCGCGGCCGCGACCCGGCGGTGGCCCTCGGGCGACAGGTGCAAGCGGTCCTCGGCCCAGAGCCGGCGGTCGTCGAAGCAGGGCGCGGAGAAGAGGTCGACCACGGCGATGCCGTCGTCCTGCCCGAGCTCGTGCACGAAGGCCTTCATCCGCAGGATCGCGGGCAGCAGCCGGGCGCCGCCGGCCATCCGGCGGCTCGGGTCGGTGCTGGTGAACATGACGACGGTGGCGCCGCCCGCCCGCAGCCCGGTGGCGCAGCGGCCGAGCAGCCGCTCGACCTCCACGATGTCGCAGCCGGGCCGCAGCACGTCGTTGAGACCGCCGGCGAGGGTGACGAGGTCGGCGCCCATCCCGGCGGCGACGGCGAGCTGTTCGTCGTGGATCTGGCCGATGAGCTTGCCGCGGACGGCGAGGTTGGCGTAGCGGAAGGCGTCGGTACCGCCCGCCGCGTCCGCCTCCTCCGCGAGCGCGGCGGCGACCCGGTCGGCCCAGCCGCGGTAGTGGCCGTCGGGCAGGACGTCGTCGCACATGCCTTCGGTGAAGGAGTCCCCGACGGCGACGTAACTGCGGTACCTGGTGGGCACGGGCGCTCTCCGCTCTCCTCCGACTGCTCCGTGGTCCGACGATCGTACGCTCGGACCGGAGCGGCGCGGTCCGCCGCCCCCGTCAGCCGGAGACGACCCCCGTCAGCCCGTGACGACCGCGACGGCCTCCGCCGGAACCTCCGGCGCCCCCGTGACCCAGTGCTCCCGCACCGCGTCCGTCGGCCGCTGCTCGCCGAGGGACGCCAGCCCCCAGGCGCCCAACGCCTCGATGACGCCCCGCAGTTCGAGTCCCCGCTCGGTGAGCTCGTAGACCGTCGCGCTGGCGGGCGGTTCGAGCCGGCGGCGCAGCACGAGGCCCTCGCCCTCCAGCTGCTTGAGCCGCGCGGCGAGGATGTCGGTGGAGACGCCCGGCAGGTCGGCGTGCAGGTCGGTGTAACGGCGGGGGCCGCGGAGGAGTTCACGGACGATCAGGAGACTCCAGCGCTCCCCCACCGCGTCCAGGGCGCGGGCGACGGCGCAGTACTGGTCGTAGCTTCGGCGTGACATGTGGATCAGCATAGCCAAAAGGTTGGACTTTCCAAGTGCTTACTTGGTAGAACAAAGCTTCAGAGCGCGAACGGGGTGTGACCGTGACGGTCGGGAGGCCGCAGATGGAGTTTCGGCAGTCCAGCAAGCTGAATGACGTGTGCTACGAGATCCGCGGTCCGGTGGTCGACCAGGCCAACGCGCTGGAGGAGGCCGGGCACAGCGTCCTGCGGCTGAACACCGGCAACCCGGCGCCGTTCGGCTTCGAGGCGCCCGAGGAGATCGTCCAGGACATCATCCGCAACCTTCCCAAGGCGCACGGGTACAGCGACTCGCGCGGCATCCTGCCCGCCCGCCGCGCGGTCGTGCAGTACTACCAGCAGCGCGGGGTGGAGGGCGTCGACGTCAACGACGTCTACCTCGGCAACGGCGTCTCCGAGCTGATCCAGATGGCCGTCACGGCGCTCGTCGACGACGGCGACGAGGTGCTCGTCCCGATGCCGGACTACCCGCTGTGGACGGCCGTGGTGCGGCTGGCCGGCGGCAAGGCCGTCCACTACCTGTGCGACGAGGCGGCCGACTGGTACCCGAGCCTGGAGGACATCGCCGCCAAGATCACCGCCCGCACCAAGGCGATCGTGGTCATCAACCCCAACAACCCCACCGGCGCGGTCTACCCGAAGGAACTCCTGGAGGGCATCCTCGACCTCGCCCGGCGCCACCAGCTGATGGTCCTGGCCGACGAGATCTACGACAAGATCCTCTACGACGACACCGAGCACCACTGCCTGGCCGCCCTCGCGGACGACGTCCTCACCCTCACCTTCAACGGCCTCTCCAAGGCCTACCGGGTGGCCGGCTTCCGCAGCGGCTGGCTGGTCGTCTCCGGGCCCAAGCAGCACGCCACGGACTACCTGGAGGGCCTGACGATGCTCTCCGGCATGCGGCTGTGCCCCAACGTGCCCGCGCAGTACGCCGTCCAGGCCGCGCTCGGCGGCCACCAGTCCATCAACGACCTCGTGCTGCCCGGCGGCCGGCTCACCGAGCAGCGGGACGTCGCCCACAAGGCGCTCAACGAGATCCCGGGCGTCAGCTGCGTCAAGCCCAAGGGCGCGCTGTACGCGTTCGCCCGGCTGGACCCGGCGGTGCACAAGATCGTCGACGACGAGCAGTTCGTGCTGGACCTGCTGCTCCGCGAGAAGATCCACGTCGTCCAGGGCACCGGCTTCAACTGGCCCCGCCCGGACCACTTCCGCTTCGTCACCCTCCCCCGGGCCGACGACCTGGAGACGGCGATCAACCGCATCGGGCGCTTCCTCGCGACGTACCGGCAGGTCTGAGGTCCTCGTGCCGTGACCGGAGGGGCGACACGGCGAACCCGTCCGGCCACGGCACTAGGCTGGCGGGCCATGACCGTCCTGCGCTCCGTCGCCCTGTTCGCCCTGGCCGCGCTCGCCGAGATCGGCGGCTGCTGGCTCGTGTGGCAGAGCGTGCGCGAGCAACGGCCCTGGTGGCTGGCGGGCGTGGGCGTGGTGGCGCTCGGCGCGTACGGGTTCGTCGCCGCGCTGCAGCCCGACGGCAACTTCGGCCGCGTCCTGGCCGCGTACGGCGGGGTGTTCGTGGCCGGCTCCCTGCTGTGGGGCATGGCCGTGGACGGTTTCCGGCCGACCCGCTACGACGTGATCGGCGCGCTGGTCTGCCTGGCCGGGGTCGGCGTGATCATGTACGGGCCCCGGCGCTGACCGGGCGGCACCGGAAGGGCCCGGCTCCGAAGGCAAGCCGGCACCGGAAGCACGCCGGCACCGGAAGGGCCCCGGCGCCGAGGGGCGTTCCGCCGGACGGAACGTTTCCTCGGCCCCGGGGCCCCGGGGCTTCCGCCGGCGCCTACCAGCCCCAGCCGCCGCCCTCGCCGTCGTCGTCGCGGCCGGAGTCCCAGCCCTCGCCGACCGTGCGCAGGATCGTGTAGTTGTCGATCTGCGTGCCGTTCTCGGCCAGCGCGGTGACCTTCATGACCGACTTCCGGCCCAGGGGGCCCGGGGTCACGTCGACCTTGATGAAGGAGTAGCCCGTGTAGCGCACCCGCGACCACTGGATGGTCTCGGGGGTCTTCACCCGCCCCTTGCTCCAGTAGTAGCTCTGGACCTCGTCCTGGTGGTTCTCGTGGCCCTCGTAGGTGTCCGGGGTCGCGAAGTTGTACAGGCTGCGCCCGGCGGCACCGGCGGTCACGTAGACCACGCCGTCCTTCTCGGGCTCGATGGTGGCCCCGCTCGGCACCTGCTTCGAGACCTTGTTGCCCAGGATGGCGTCGGTGCGCTCGTAGATGTGGTTGTGGCCGTTGATGACCAGGTCCACCCGGTACTTCTCGAACAGCGGCACCCAGGCCTCGCGGACCCCGCCCTCGGAGGCGTGCGCGACGGTGGTGGAGAAGGCGCAGTGGTGGAAGAAGACCACGATGAAGTCGACGGTCTCGTCGCTGCGCAGGTCCTTGAGGGTGCGCTCCAGCCACTTGGTCTGCCTGCCCGCCGAGAGGCCCAGGTTGGCCGGGATCTCGTAGGAGACGTCGTTGGCGTCCAGCGAGATGACGCCGACGTTCTTGTAGCGGAAGGTGTAGACGCCGGGGACGGCGCGCGGGTCCGGGCCGTTGTCCGGCAGGAAGAAGCGGGTGTTCTCGCCGCCGTAGCCGTTGGGCGAGTACCAGGCCTCGATGTCGTGGTTGCCGTAGGCGACCATCCACGGGATGTCGGCGGCGACCGTCTCGGTCTGGACCAGGAAGGCGTCCCAGGTCTTCGCGTTGTAGACGGACTTGTCCGGGTCGGTGCCGGAGCCGGCCGGGTCGGCGTAGCAGATGTCGCCGGCGTGCAGGTGGAAGGCCGGCTTCTGGGCCTTGATGATGTTGTCGTTGCCCGCCGCGTGCGCACTGACGCCCTGGTCGCCGAACGCGGTGAAGGTGAACGGCTCGTACACCTTGCCCCAGCGGTGGTCACGGGAGGGCGCGGTGCGGAACGTGTGCAACGTGGAGATCCGCTGCTGCGAGGCCGGGTCGAAGCCCTGGTGGCCCACGCCGTAGTAGTACGTGGTGTCCGGCTCCAGGTCCTCCAGCGCCACGTGCAGGTAGTACTGGTCCACCGGCTGCTGGCCCGGGGCCAGGGCGGGGGTGTGGAGCGCCCGCACCTCGGCCTCGACCTTGTGGCCGAGATCCCACGGGTGCTTGCCGAAGCGCAGGAACGGCTTCTTGACCGGCACCGGCACCTGCCACGAGATGCGGAACTGGGTGTCCGGCTCGGCGCCGAACTGGAGGTGACGGCCCACGGGGGCGACCAGCGCACCGTCGATCCCGTCCGTCGTGCCGCCCGTCAGCAGCTGCGGGGTGGCCGGCGCCGCGAACGCGGTGCCGCTGCCCAGCGCACCGCCCACGGCGACCGCACCCACCGTCACCGCACCGGCGCGCAGCATCCGGCGCCGGGAGAAGCGGGCCCGCAGGTACTCGTGCTGCTCGGCCATGCTCATGCGGTCCGCGAGCTCGGCCGGTACGCCCATGTGAGGGATATCCATGCGCCGGACTCTTCCAGCGGCGGGTTGCCCGCGCACGGACGCGCGGTGAACGGGCCGGAGCCCGAAACCCACACGGACGCCAACACCGGGTCAAGGGGAGGCAAAGGACATCGGCCCACACCGGATCACGACGCGCGCCGTGCGGCGGGAGTGACCCCGCGTCCGCCCTCAGCCGGACGGGTCGTCCCAGCTCGTGGCGGTGCGGTTGCCCGTGCCGTCGCAGGTGCGGCAGATCTCGTCGCGGTAGGCGTGCTTGGCTCCGGTCGCGTCCACCCGGTAGCGGACGTACACCCCGGTGCCGTCGCACAGGAAGCAGTTGCCGCCCCCGCCGCCGACCTCCGTCGTCCCGGTGCCCTGGCAGGTGCGGCAGTTGAGACCGGCGGTGCGGCCGGTACCCGCGCAGATGCGGCAGACCGTGGTCATCGTCTTCCTCCCTGGGCGGATCCGCTCGGAGCCACCGGTCATGCTAGTCGGGCCAGTTGACCCCGCGTGAGACTTGTGTGCGCATGATCCGGAACGGTTGCGTCACGACGGTCGGTTCACTCCGGCAGGCCCTCGCGGATCCGGCGCGAGACCGCGACCTCCTGCAGGTCGAGCAGGCCCGGGGGATCGGCCAGCCCGGGGCCGCCCGCGTGCACCCACGCGGCGATCTCGTCGATCATGTCGTCGGCCAGCACCCAGCCCAGCCAGACCGGCCGGCCCCCGGCCGCGCGGCCCTCGCCGGAGGGGCCCACCACGACCACGTTGGAATGCGTGCACGCGTCCAGGCACTTGACCGCCCGCACCCGGCCCGCCGGGCCGACCGCCTCCCGCAGCCGCTCGTACTGGCCGGCGTGGTCCACGCCCGGGTGCTTCTGCTCGGTGCCGCAGCAGCACCCGCGGCAGACCGTGACGGTCACCGGGGAGGCGGCGGCCCGCGGGCGGTCGCGGTCTCGGCGGCTCATGGGTTCGGCTTCTCCTCTGGTCGGCGGCCCGTTCGGCCTCCGCAGCGTACCCGCACGGTTCCGGCCCACCGGCGGGTGCCGCCCACCCGGGGGCGGTCCGTAGGATGCCCCCCATGGGACACGTGACCGCCGACAGCGCCGTACCGCGGATGCGCCTGGACGCGTCCAACGCGGCCAAGGTGGCCACCACCCTCCAGGCCCTGGCCACCCCGTCCCGCCTGCTGATCCTCGGCCGGCTGCGCGAGGGCCCGATGGCCGCCACCGAACTCGCCGAGGCCGTCGGCCTGGAGCAGTCCGCGTGCTCCCACCAGCTGCGTCTGCTGCGCAACCTCGGCCTGGTCGTCGGCGAGCGCCGCGGCCGCTGCGTCGTCTACTCGCTGCACGACGACCACGTGGCCGCCCTGCTCGACCAGGCCGTCTACCACGTCGACCACCTCCGCCTGGGCCTCGCCGACCGGTGAACGGACGACGACTCCGCAGGATCGCGGTCCGGCTCGCGGGACTGCTCGCGGTGGGCCTCGGCCTCGCCGTACTCCTCACCGGCTACGCGACGAAGACCCTGGACGACGACCTGCTGCTCACCGACCGGGTCCGGGCCGAAGACGTGCAGCGCGGCGAGATCCACTACCTCGGCACCCCGCCGGCGACGGACCACGCCTTCCTCGAACGGGTCATGGCCCTCGCCGGGGACCGGATCACCTGCCGGGCCGGGCGGTTCACGCTCAACGGGCGGCCGGTGGACGGCACGTGCCCGCGTGACGTCGACGTCACCGTCCCGCCGGGCAAGGCCTTCGTCGACGACCTGCAGGGCACCGCGACGGTGGACCTGACACAGCTCGGCGAGCGGGTGGTCTGGCACACCGGCACCGAGGTCCGAACGCCTCCCCTGCCGGGCAAGTTGACCGGCGCGATCGTGCTGATCATCCTCGGCCCGCTTCTGGTCCTCGCCCACAGGATCGCCGCCCTCGCCACCGCCGTGAGCTCCAGCCGGACCGAGAAGGCTTCCCACGAAGCGAGCTGACGGTATACGTCAGGCACTCGCCTCCGCCGCCGCACGGCCTGCCGCGCGGCCCGAGAACAGGCAGCCGCCGAGGAACGTCCCCTCCAACGAGCGGTAGCCGTGCACGCCCCCGCCGCCGAAGCCCGCCGCCTCGCCCGCCGCGTAGAGACCCGGGAGCACCTCGCCGTCGGGGCGCAGGACGCGTGAGGCGAGGTCGGTCTCCAGACCGCCCAGGGACTTGCGGGTGAGGATGCCGAGGCGCACGGCGATCAGCGGGGCCGCGGACGGGTCGAGGATGCGGTGCGGGGCGGCGGTGCGCACCAGGCGGTCGCCGAGGTAGCGGCGGGCGCCGTGGATCGCGGTGACCTGGAGGTCCTTGGCGAAGGGGTTGGCCAGCTGCCGGTCGCGGTCCTCCACCGTGCGGCGCAGCTCGTCGGGGTCGATGAGCGGACGGCGGGTCCTGGCGTTCATGCCGCGGGCGAGGTCGGGGAGGTTGCCCGCGACGACGAAGTCGGGCCCGTGCCGCAGGTGGCCCTTGACCGGGCCGGGGGCGCCGGGCAGGGCACGGCCGAGCACGCCGCGCACCGACCGCCCGGTGAGGTCGGGGTTCTGCTCGGAGCCGGAGAGGGTGAACTCCTTCTCGATGATGCGCTGGTTGAGCACGAACCAGGTGTGCTCGTGCCCGGTGGCCATGATGTGTTCGAGCGTCCCGAGGGTGTCGAAGCCGGGGAAGAGCGGCACGGGCAGCCGGCGGCCGGTCGCGTCGAGCCAGAGCGAGGACGGGCCGGGCAGGATGCGGATGCCGTGCCGGGCCCAGATCGGGTCCCAGTTCTCGATGCCCTCGGTGTAGTGCCACATCCGGTCGCCGTTGATCAGGTTCCCGCCGGCCGCGCCGGCGATGCCGAGCATCAGGCCGTCGACGTGCGCGGGCACACCGGAGAGCAGCCGCGCGGGCGGGGTGCCGAGCCGGGCGGGCCAGGCCCCGCGGACGAGTTCGTGGTTGCCGCCGATGCCGCCGGAGGTCACGACCACGGCCTGGGCGCGCAGTTCGAACCGCCCGGCGACGTCCCGCGAGCTGGCCTCGCCGCGGGCAGCCGCACTGGGCTCCAGCACCTCCCCGGTGACGGTGTCGGTGACGCCCGCGGTGGCCGCGAGCCCGGTGACGCGGTGGCGGAACCTCAGGTCGACGAGGCCGCGGGCGGCCGCGGCGCGCACCCGGCGGACGAAGGGTTCGAGCAGACCCGGCCCGGTGCCCCAGGTGATGTGGAAGCGGGGCACCGAGTTGCCCGGCCCGTCGGCGAGGAAGCCGCCGCGCTCGGCCCAACCCACGACCGGGAAGAAGCGCACGCCCATCCCGTGCAGCCAGGCCCGCTTCTCGCCGGCCGCGAATTCGACGTAGGCCTCGGCCCAGCGGCGCGGCCAGGCGTCCTCGGGCCGGTCGAAGCCCGCGGTGCCGAGCCAGTCCTGGAGGGCGAGGGCGTGCGAGTCGCGGATCCGCATCCGGCGCTGCTCGGGGGAGTCGACGAGGAACAGGCCGCCGAAGGACCAGTGCGCCTGGCCGCCGAAGGAGGCCGCGGGTTCCTGGTCGAGGAGGATCACCTTCCGTCCGGCGTCGGCGAGTTCGGCGGTGGCGGTGAGACCGGCGAGTCCCGCTCCGATCACGATGACGTCGGCGTCCAGGGCCATGGCGCAGTCCTCCGTCGCGGGCGTGCGGACGGCGCGGGGACACGGGCGCCGTCGCTGTGCGCCCGATACTGCGGCCTGGGGCGACGTCCGGTCAACCGGCGACGGCCTCAGGTGACAAGCAGTCGCACCAATTCCGCTCCGGGGTGTTTCGGAAATACCTTCGATACACACCGGAGCGGAATTCGAAATAACCGGCGGTCACATCTGACGCATTTTCGAGAAAATCCCCGCCGAGGATGGACGGGCACGAAACCTGGCAGTAACTTACCTGTGAGTAGCTGTGGCGCCCGGCTGGCACGACCCCCACCTCGTCGTTTCTCTCCCCCAGGAGGAACCGTGCTCCGCCCTGCCCGGAATCAGCCCCACCGCGCGCGCGTTCGCCGCGCCCGCAATTCCGCGCTCGCCGCCGTCGCCCTCGGCGCCGCGCTCGCGCTCACCTCGACGACCGCCCAGGCGGCCACCCCCGCCCCGAAGCACTACGTGGCGCTCGGCGACTCCTACGCCGCCGGCGCGGGGGTCCCCGGCCAGTCCGCCGGCCTGTGCCTGCGCTCCGACCACAACTACGGCCACCTCGTCGCCGCCGCCCTGCACGCGGGCGCCTACACCGACGTCACCTGTGCCGCGGCCAAGGTCAAGAACGTCACCGAGCCGCAGTACGACCTGATCCTGAAGGTCAACGACCCCCAGCTGAACGCCGTCACCCCGGACGCCGACCTCATCACCCTCGGCCTCGGCGGCAACGACCTCGGCACCAGCGACATCGGCATCGGCGACATCATCGCCACCTGCATCGCCGGAGCCGTCGTCAACCCGCTCGGCACGCCCTGCCAGGACGTCTACAACCACGGCCACTGGGACTGGAGCAGCTGGAGCTGGCAGTACGGCGAGGACGACCTCGCCGACCGCATCGACGCGGCGCGGCCCCGCCTCGCCGGCGCCCTCGCGGCGATCCACGCCAAGGCCCCCAAGGCCAAGATCCTGCTGGTCGGCTACCCGTCCGTGCTGCCGCCCGACGGCTCGTCCTGCGTGCTGCGCCAGCCCATCGCACCGCGCGACGTCCCGTACCTGTACCGGACGCTGAACAGCCTCAACGCCATGCTCAAGGCCACCGCCGCGAGCAGCGGAGCGGTCTACGTCGACACCGGGACGCCGACCGCCGGGCACGACGCCTGCTCCGACGACCGCTGGGTCGAGGGCGCGCTGCCCGGCTCGCCCGCCGTGCCGTTCCACCCGAACGCGACGGGCGAGAAGGTGATGGCCGACGCGGTGCTGGCCGCGCTGCGCTGACCCCGGAACGACGCGGGGGCGGCGGACCGTTCTCCGGTCCGCCGCCCCCGCCCCGTTCTTCCGCGAGGACCACTCCGCTCGCCCGGCAGGGCCACTCCGCTCTTCCTCGGGAGGACCACCACCACTTCCGGGAGGGGCTACTCCGCCTTGCTGCCCGCCGAGACCAGGCCCGCCGACCACTTCTCCTCGACCTTGCCGTACTTCCAGAACAGGATCGCCCCGGCCCAGGTGACCACGAACAGGCCGACGATCGCGTAACCGACGAAGTTGAGGTCCAGGCCGCCGATCCAGCCGATCGGGCCGGTGGTGATGTCCAGCTTCTCGCCGAGCAGGCCGATCAGCTCGACCAGGCCGATCACCAGCGCCACCAGGACCGACAGGCCGGTGACGGTCAGGTTGTAGTAGATCTTGCGGACCGGGCGGGAGAACGCCCACTCGTAGGCGAAGTTCATGAACGAGCCGTCGATCGTGTCCAGCAGGCTCATCCCCGCCGCGAACAGGATCGGCAGCGTCAGCAGCGCGTACCAGGGCAGCGAGAAGGCCGCCGCGCCGCCCGCCAGCACCAGCAGCGAGACCTCGGTCGCGGTGTCGAAGCCGAGCCCGAACAGCAGGCCCACGGGGTACATGTGCCAGGGCTTGGTGACCGCCCGGGTGACCTTGCCGAGGATGCGGTTCATCAGCCCGCGCTTCTCCAGCTGGCGCTCCAGCTCCTCCTCGTCGTACTCGCCGACGCGCATCTTGCGGAACACCTTGAGGATGCCGTTGAACGCGCCCAGGTTGATCAGGCCGAGCAGCAGCAGGAACGTCCCCGAGACGGTGGTGCCGATCAGGCCCGTCATCCTGTGCAGCGTCGAGTCGTCCGCCTCGACCTGGTCCGCGAGCGAGCGGATGCCGAAGGCCAGCAGGGCGCAGAGGCCGAAGACGATCGAGGAGTGGCCGAGCGAGAACCAGAAGCCGACCGACAGCGGCCGCTTGCCCTGGCCCATCAGCTTGCGGGTGGTGTTGTCGATCGCCGCGATGTGGTCCGCGTCGAAGGCGTGCCGCATGCCCAGGGTGTAGGCGGTGAGGCCCATGCCGGCCCCGAAGACCTGGCCGCCGACGTCGTAGTGCTCGGGCGCGACGAGCGCCAGCAGCGTGACCCAGCCGATCACGTGCAGGGCGAGGATGAAGCCGCCCATGCCGGCCAGGCGGATCCACTCCTCACGGGTGAGGCGGTGCCACCATCTGACGGACGGGGTGCCTGCGGCAGGGGCGGCCATGCGGGGGTCCTTTCGGGGGAGCGGAATGCGGAGCCATCCTTCCGTCCCATAGGAGGCAGTTGCAACCCGTTCGCAAATAATGAAGCACTGCGGACACAATCGCGGGCCGCCGGGCCCCGACGGCCGGCGTCCGGGCCTTCACCACTGCGCCCGATTCATCAGGAAATCAGCCGACTCCTCCCCTAGGGTCGGACTGCCGGCGCTTCCCGCCTGCCGGCCCGCGCCGGCGTCCGTCGGCGTCCGCCGGCACCCACCGGCACTCACCGGCCCGGGACCCGATGGGAGCGGCAATGCCGTCGTACCCCTTCCACACCACCCGCGAGGACGTCCGCATCCCCCTGCCCGACGGCACCGAGCTGTCCGCCCGCGTCTGGCGGCCGGTCAGCGACGAACCCGTCCCCGCCCTCCTGGAGTACTCCGCCGGACGACTCACCGACTGGTCCGCCGCGGACGACGCCCGCCGCCACCCCTGGTACGCCGGCCACGGCTACGCCGCCGTCCGGGTCGACACCCGCGGCCACGGCAACTCCGGCGGCCTGCCCGTCACCCCCGGCGACGACGCGGAGCTCGCCGACGGCACCGCCGTGATCGCCTGGCTCGCCGCCCGCCCGGGGTGCAACGGCCGGGTCGGACTGCTCGGCGTCGGCGCGGCCGGCGCCACGGCCCTGCACCTCGCCGCGCGCTCCCCCGAGACCGTGCGCGCCGTCGTCACCGCCTGCCCCGAGGGCGGCCACCGGCTCGGCGGCGCCGTCCTCGCCGCCGACCTCCACGCCCGGCTCACCGCCCTCGTCGCCTCCGCCGCCCGGCCGCCGGACCCCCGCCACGTCGGCGACGCCTGGCGCCCGCAGTGGCTGGCCCGGCTCGAATCCCTCGAACCGCCCGCCGAACGCTGGCTCGCCGCCGGGGAGACGTCCGTCCCGGTCTCCGCCCCCGCGCTCGCGATCGCCGGCTGGGGCGACCCGTCCTGCTCGTTCGTCCTGCGCCTGCTCGCCACCTCCCCCGAGGCCCGCGCCCTGGTCGGCCCCTGGCCGCACGGCCTGCCCGAGGACACCCTCCCCGAGACCCTGCGCTGGTGGGACCACTGGCTGCGCGACATCGAGACCGGCGCCCTCCGGGAACCCGCCCTGCGCGGCCTGCTCGGCGGCCGGTGGATCGCCGAGGAGGCCTGGCCCTCCCCCGGCGTCCGCGAGATCCACTACGGCCTCGACGGCCAGTTGCAGACCGCCGGCACCACCTCCGACGACCGCTACGTCCACGTCCACTCGCCCCAGCACACCGGTCTCAACGCGGGCGCCTACGTCCCGCTCGGCCGGCCCGCCGACCGGGCGCCGGACCAGCGCGAGGAGGACGGGCGCTCGGTCTGCTTCGACTCCCGACCCCTGCCCGAGCCCGTCGAGGTCCTCGGCATCCCGTCCGTCCGGCTCCGGCTGCGCGAGGACGGGCGGCCGGCGCTGGTCGCCGCGCGGCTGTGCGCGGTCGGGCCGGACGGGACGTCGGAGCTGATCACCCGGGGCGTCCTGGTGACGTCGGGCGAGGCCGAGGTCACCGTCGAACTGGCCGCCTGCGCGTCCTCCGTCCCCGCCGGGCACCGGCTGCGGCTCGCGCTGTCGTCCGCGTACTGGCCGTGGGTGTGGCCCGCCCCCGATGGCGGCGGGTACGCCGTCGACCCGTCGCACAGCACCCTCACCCTGCCCGTCCGCCACCTCGCCGCCGACGCGGGCGCGGCACCGGCGGCCCTGGAACCCCCGGTGCTGCCCGACCCGCTGCCCGTCCACCTCACCGAGCCGCTCACCGCCCGCCCCGAACGCGTCACCGTCCACGACCTCGGCCGCCACGAGTGGCGCACCGAACTCTCCCCCGCCGCCGACGGCACCCGCACCCAGCCCGACGGCCTCGTCCGCGACGAGCACACCGTGACCGCCTACCGCGTCCTCACCGGCGCACCCCTCAGCGCCCAGGCCCGCACCGACCACACCACCCGCCTGGAACGCCCCGACCTCGGCTGGGACGTCACCCTCCAGACCCGCGCCCAACTCCGCTGCGACGCCACCCACTTCATCAGCATCGTCCAGCTCCGCGCGCTGGAGGCGGGCTCGGTCGTCTTCACGCGGGAATGGCAGCACCGCGTACCACGGAACTGACACTGCTTGTAAAGTAATCCTTATACATTTGCGCTGGGATCATCGACATCTTTATATTCGGCGCCATGAAGACCCTCGGCCTGATCGGCGGCATGAGCTGGGAATCCACCGCCGAGTACTACCGCCTCCTCAACGAACTCACCCGTGAACGCCTCGGCGGCCTGCACTCCGCCCCCCTCGTGCTCTACTCCGTCGACTTCGCCACCGTCGAACACCTCCAGGCCGAGGGCCGCTGGACCGAGGCGGGCGAACTCCTCGCCGACGCCGCGCGCGCCCTGGAAGCGGCCGGCGCCGACCTCCTGCTGATCTGCACCAACACCATGCACAAGGTCGCCGACCAGGTCGCGTCCGCCGTCACCATCCCCCTCCTCCACCTCGCCGACGCCACCGCGACGGCCGTCCGCACCGCCGGCCTGCGCCGCGTCGGACTCCTGGGGACGGCGTTCACGATGGAACAGGACTTCTATCGCGGCCGGCTGGCCTCCAGCGGCGGCCTGGACGTCCTCGTCCCGGGCCCGGAGAGCCGTGCCCTCGTGCACCGGATCATCTACGAGGAGCTGTGCGTCGGCATCGTCCGCGAGGAATCCCGCGCCGCCTACCGCCAGGTGATCGCCGACCTGGTCGCGGCGGGCGCCGAGGGCATCATCCTCGGCTGCACCGAGATCGAACTCCTCATCCGCCCCGACGACAGCCCCGTCCCCGTCTTCCCCACCGCCCGTCTCCACGCCGAAGCGGCCATCGCGGCGGCGCTGGCCTGAGCTGCACATTTGATGGACTGTCAGATCATCTCGATAGCCTTCCCCTGTGGAAGACGTGACAAATGAACTACTCCTCGAGGAGCTGATGGCCCTCGGCGGCTGCGGCGTCCACGACCGCTACCAACGCGAAACCGAGTCCAGCCTTCACTGCGAACTGCTCCCCGTGGCGATCTCGTTCCTCCGGCGCATCGCCAAGGGAGGCAGGTGGCTGCGCTCTCCGATGCAGTTCCAGGACGCCCTCGTCGACACCACGGCCTTGGCCGAGACACTCCTGAAGATCCTCAAGGACATCGAGGACCGGATGGACTCGATCGCCAAGAAGACCACCCCCGTGATGGCCGCCTGCGGCAGCTACCTCTTCGAGCGAAGGCACGAGGTCTACTACTGGCTGGACCGCACGGGGGAGACCGCGCTCAACGCGTGCTGTTCGCTGGCCGAACTCATTCGGACGTCCGCGCGGAAGCGGTACGAGCAAAGTCGGGAAGTCCAGAACGCGAAGCGGTTCAGAGGCGTCCCGCTGCTTGAACAGCCGGACGCGCTGGCCGATCTGGACTCCGTGATCACGCGAGCAGCGGAGAACCTGCTCGAGGTGCTGGAAAAGGAGCCCGCCGTTCTGTTCGAACCCGGCAGCAGGATCCCGCTCGTTGCGATCAACAGCCTCAGTCCCGGCGACTTCGAACTGCTCGTGGCGGCCCTGCTGGAACGCGACGGCTTCACCGTGGAGCGGGCGGCCGGCCGCTCCGGCGACAATGCCGCGGACTGCATCGCCGTCGGACCCATGGGCCTTCGCTATGCCGTGCAGGTGAAGCACACCAAGACTCGACGTAACATCGGCCCGGATCCAGCGCGCTTGCTGGTTGCGACCCTCCGGGAGTTCCACAAGGCAGACATCGCCCTGGTCGTCACCAATGGCGGCTTCACCAAGGCCGCATTGACCGAGGCCCCGAAGATCCGCGCGCTGCTCGTCGACCAGTACAGACTCGAACGGTGGGCCGAGCACGGGGAATCGCTGGTCGACGTCCTCAGCCGCTGAGCCGCCCCACCGGGATCAGGCGGCGAGGGGCGTGAGGAAGATCCAGAGGTGGCCGAACGGGTCGCGGAGCATCGACTGGCGGGCGCCGTAGGGCATGTCGGCGGGCTCGGAGAGGAGTTCGGCACCAGCCGCGACGGCCTGGGAGGTGAGGGCGTCGACATCGGGGACGTAGACGTGCAGGGCGACGGAGGTCACGGTGGCGGACGGGGGCGCGAAGGGGGCCAGATGGGCGTCGCCGAGCATGAGGGTGGCGCCGTGGATGCCGATCTCGGCGTGGACGATCCGACCGTCGTCGCCGTCCAGCCGGAACAGCTCGGTGGCGTCGAAGGCGTTCTCGTAGAAACGGATCGCCTCGGCGGCACCGTCGAGCATGATGTGCGGGATGACCGTGCGCTGGTGGTGCTCGGGAATCTGCATGAACCGTACGGTAGACCGGGTTGATCACCTGCGCATCGGACCGGAGGAGGGCCCGGCCTAGGTCCGGGGATGCACGACCTCGGCCCCAGGGCGGGCAGAATGGCGCGATGGACCAGCCCGCCGCCACGCCCTACTGGAACACCAACGTCGCCCGCCACCCGGGCATCCTCCGCGCCGTCCCCGCCGCCTGCCGAACCGCGCTGGACGTCGGGTGCGGGGACGGGCTGCTCGCGGTGAAGCTCGCCGGGCGGGTGTCGAAGGTCGTGGGTGTCGACAAGTCGCCGGAGATGATCGCCGCCGCACGCGCGCGAGCCGACCTCGAATTCCTCGCCGGGGACTTCCTCGACATCGAACTCCCGCACGCCGAATACGACTTCATCTGCTCGGTGACGACCATCCACCACATGGACTTCGAGGCGGCACTCACCCGCATGCGCGAACTGCTGCGCCCCGGAGGTGTCCTGGTGGTCGTCGGCCTGGCGAGGGAGGCGAGCGCGGCGGACTGGGCCCTGCTCGTCGCGTCGGCACCGCTCGTCCGGGCCGTGAAGTGGCTGCGGCGCGCAAGTGCGCCCGAGGGCATGCCGGTGGCGGACGCGTCGCTGAGCTACGCCCAGGTACGAGCCGCTGCACGGCGCCTGCTCCCCGGCGTGCGGTACCGGCGGCACGTGCTGCGCCGGTACTCCCTGACGTGGACGAAGCCCGCCCAGCGGGCCGCGTCCGCCGGGCGGGGCGGATTCAGTCCGAGTTCGCCCCCACCAGCACCGCCGGCCCGTCCGGCGTGATCACCGGCACCCAGGCCTCTCGGTCTCACGGATCCGGCTCTCGTCCAGGCACGACGGGCGCGGCTCCCCGGTGGTCCCGTCACATGCCCAGTAGTGAATGGCCTCGACGACTCGCTCGCCATCATCACCGACCAGAGGGACGAGCTCACATGACGTTCCATACCGACGCCGCCGCCCTCCCGCTCATCTGGCGCAAGTCCTCACACGGCAACGACTCCGGCAACTGCGTCGAGTTCGCCCTCGCCGACGGCCGGACATCCTTCATCCGTGACTCGAAGGATCCATCCGGGCCGACGTTGGTCTTCCCCCCATCCCTGTGGTCAGCCGAACAGGCCCAAATCCCATCGGGCGTCCGTGATCCAGCGCAGCACACCCAAGCGTTCGTCGGAGATCACGAGTTGATCGTCCCGGACGACGCCGGCGCCGGTACCTCGATGATGAGCAGAGTGCCGCGACTGCCCGGACGTACTGCGTGCACTGCACCTCCCGGGATTCGGCACAGCTCACCCGATTCGATCGTGAAGTCCTCTCCGTCCACCACCAATTCCAGTCGGCCATCCACCACGACCAGTGCCTCCGCCGTCGCATGCGCCTCGGGTGGCAGCGGGCGGCCGTCCATCCGCAGCACCTTCACCGCCGCCGTCCCGACCTCGGCGAGGACCGCCGACTCCCAGGCCCCGGGCAGGGACGAAGCGGTGTGGACCAGGTTCATGGCATGCCTCCCGGCGGGCCGACCGACCCGTCGAGGGCAGGCGTCCGCCTTGTCGTCGTGCTCGGTGGATGTCCAGGACGCTACGCGACCTGCGCGGACGATTGGTCGACCGTTCGGTAAAACCTGCGAGTAGGCTCCGCGCATGACGGACGAGGTCGGCGCACGGGCGCTCTACGAGGCACTGCTGGACTACGAGGGCGCGGACGCCTACCCCGATGTCGTCACCCCCTGGCTCGACCGGGCACTTCGCGCCGGTCACCGCGAGGCGCTCGCCACCGCGGCCCGGTTCCGGACCTGGTGGGAGGATCCGGGCGGGCGCGAACTCACCTGGGAGCTCTACGCGTTGAGCCGCGTGAGCGATCACCTCCTCCTCGAAGGCTCCCGGAACCGACAGCAGTACCTCGCCTTCTTCGCCGCGCTCGGCATGACCCCCATCGAGGACGACGGGCCCGCGTTCGACCCGTTCCACCACGAGATCGCCGAGGTCGAGCAGGCCGACGACCCGAACGCGCCCATCGAGGTGATCGGTCTGCACTGGCCCGGACTGATGCTCGGCGAGTTGCTCTTCGGCCGGGCCGGCGCACGGGTCCGGGCCGGTGCCGCACACGCGGAGCGCGGGGTCGCCGACGCCTGGCCGCTCTACTGGACGTTCCGCCGGCGCCACCGCCCGACCGTCGACCTCTCGCAGGGCTGGGGCAGCAACTCCCAGTGGCGCACCGCACTGCGCCTCGACTACCGGACGGCCGACGGCGACCACCTCAACGTCGCCGAGAGCGTGCCGATCGACGGCCGCCCCGACCTGCCCGCGGACCACCCGAAGAACCTGGGCGAGGACGACCGCCTCCTGACCCCCACCGAGCGCCGCGAACTGCTGCGCCACCGCACCTTCCTGCGCGCCCCCGGCGCCGTCGACGCCCTGGCGCGCTCCGAGCGCTGGCAACGGGACTTCTTCCCGTTCGAGTGGAGCCTCGACGCTCCGCACGGACCTCGCCGATGACGTGCCGGGCGATGGACACCGTCCGCGCGTTCGTGTCCCGGGAGCAGTCGAGCTCCAGCAGGGCGACGGACAGCGCCCAGCCGTGCCACCACCCCGAGCGGCCCGCAAGCGACTACCGCACCGCCAGGTCCTGACTCCCGACCACCTTGAGCAGCCGGAGCGCCTCGTGCGAGGGCGTGCCGGGCGCGGCGGTGTACAGGATGATCCACTGATCGCGCCGCGGGTCGTGCAGGGCCTCGCAGTCGAGGTCGAGCGGGCCCACGACCGGGTGCAGGATGCGCTTGCGGTTCGAGCGGCTGACGGACACGTCCTGCCGCGCCCACAGCTCACGGAACTCGGCGCTGACCGCCAGCAGCCGGTCGACCAGGCCCCGCACGCCGGGATCGGAGGGGTAGCGGGCGGTGGCCGTCCGCAGGTCGGCCACCGCGCTGCGGCCGAACTGCTCGACGCCGGCCGGGTCGTGGCGCGCGCGGGTCGCCGGGTCGGTGAAGAAGCGCCAGATCAGGTTGCGTTCGACGGGCGGCAGCGCGGAGTAGTCGCCGAGCAGGGCGGCCGCCATGGCGTTCCAGGCGAGCAGGTCGCGGACGGCGCTGCACACGATCGCCGGGGTGTCGTCGAGCCGGTCCAGCAGGTGCAGGACGCCCGGCCGGACCTCGCGGTCCGGACCCGGCGGCGGCCCGGGCGGCTCGCCGGCGAGGTGGTGCAGGTGGGCGCGCTCGTCGTCGGACAGGCGCAGCGCCCGGCTGATCGCCCCGATCATCTGCCGGGACGGCCGCGGCCCGCGGCCCTGTTCGAGGCGGATGTAGTACTCCACGGACATGCCCGCGAGCTGGGCGACCTCCTGGCGGCGCAGGCCCGGGGTGCGGCGGCGGCCGCCGGCCGGCAGGCCGACGTCGGACGGCTGCACGCGCTCCCGCCAGCGCCGCAGGAAGGCGGCGAGCTCGGCCCGATCGACGTGTTCCACGCGCTCCAGTGTGCCCGCCGGAGCGACTCGTCACCATGGCACCGCCGGTACCACCCTCGGCAGTGCTCTCCCGGCGCGGGCCGCACCGGGCCAGGCTCGACGGCATGACCAAGCGCATCATCCTCATCACCGGCGCCAACAAGGGCGTCGGATTCGCCGCCGCCCGCGAACTGGCCGGGGCCGGCCACACCGTGCTGATCGGCGCCCGCGACCACGCACGCGGCACCGCGGCCGCCGCCGAACTCGCCGCCGAGGGGCTCGACGCCCGCTTCGTGCGCCTCGACGTGACGGACCCGGCGACGATCGCCGCCGCCGCCGAGCGGATCGAGGCCGAGCACGGCCGGCTCGACACCCTCGTCAACAACGCGGGCATCACCCGCGACTGGCAGCACACTCCCGATCGACTGCCCGTCGCCGCGCTGCGCGAGGTGTACGAGACGAACGTGTTCGGCGTCGTCGCCGTGACCAACGCGCTGCTCCCGCTGCTGCGCCGCTCGGACGCCGGCTGCGTGTGCAACGTCTCCAGCGGGCTCGGCAGCACGGCGTTCCTCGCCGATCCGGACTCGCCCATCTGGGAGCACGCGACGCTGCTCGCGTACAACACCTCCAAGGCCGCGCTCAACGCCGTCACGCTGGTCTACGCCCGGGCCCTGCGGGACGCCGGCGTGCGGTTCAGCGCCGTCGAACCCGGGCACTGCGCCACGGACCTGAACCACCACACCGGCTCGCTCACCGCCGAGGAGGGCGGCCGACGGATCGCCGCGCAGGTGACGGCGGCGGCCGGGGGCCCCACCGGCCGCTTCCTCAGCGAGTACGGCAGCACCTACCCCTGGTAGCCGCCGATCAGTTCGGGCAGCTTCCGCATGTCGTCGAAGACGACCGTGTCCGGCCCGGCCAGGCGCTCGGCCGGGGTGAGCCCGCCCGCGTAGCCGAGGGCGCGCATCCCGGCGGCGCGGGCGGCCTGCACGCCGGGCAGGCTGTCCTCGACGACGACGCACGCGGCTGGGTCGACGCCCATGGTCCGCGCCGCGTGCAGGAAGAGGTCGGGCGCGGGCTTTCCGCGCCCGACCTCGGTGGCGCTGAAGATGCGCCCGGCGAAGTGGTCGTACAGGCCGGTGCGGCCGAGGGTGTGCCGCATCTTGTCGTGCGAGCCGCTGGACGCGACGCAGGTCGGCAGGGCGATCGCGGCGAGCGCCTCGCGGATCCCGGGGACCGGCTCCAACTCGGCGTCCACGGCCTCGGCGTGGAGCTCGACGAAGCGCTCGCGCCACCGGTCGGCGGTGGCCCCGCCGAGCCGCTCGGCGACCACCGCGTGGTTGGCGGCCTCGGAGCGGCCGATGAAGTGCTCGACCACGTCCGGCAGGGTCAGCGGCCAGCCCAGCTCCGCGCCCAGCCGCATCTGGACGCGGGCGGCGATGACCTCGCTGTCCACGAGGACGCCGTCGCAGTCGAATATCACCAGTTCAATCGGCTTGATCATCCGGCCAGCTTAGGGGCCAGCCGGACGCGGTGCCGGCCGGTGTCCAACTCCTCCGGGACGACGGCGATTTCGACCCTCTCCTCGCCCCCAGGGCGGCAACGCTCACCCCGGCGTCGAGCGCGAGGCCTGCGACGGTGGTCGTGCGGGCCTGCGCGTGGCTCTCGGGGGAGCGGTGGTCGTCGGAGCCTCTCAGGCGCAGGACGGGAGGCATGCCGCGCAGTCCAGTCGGCGGGGCCGGCCGGACTGCGCGGCAGGGGATCCGCCGTCAGACCGCCGTCAGCCGGTCTGGATGGAGGTGTCGTCGATCACGAAGCTGGTCTGCAGCGAGGCGTCCTCGGTGCCGGTGAACTTGAGCGTGACGCTCTTGCCCGCGTACGCCGACAGGTCGAAGGTCCGCTGCTGGTAGCCGGCCGCCG
>NZ_JAQYXB010000461.1:0-424 GCF_036322405.1 Streptomyces sp. SP17BM10
CCTTCAACACGGCCAGCACGGACACCACCGCGTCCACCGACCGCGGCAGCGCCACCGCCACCACCGACTCCGGACCCACACCCCGCACCACCAACTCCCGCGCCAGCCGGTTCGCCCGCGCGTTCAGCTCACCGAAGCTCACCTCGCGGTCGCCGTCGACCACCGCCGGCGCGGAGGGCTGCTCCGCCGCCCTCGCCTCGAACAGCCGGTGGGCGAGCGGGCCGGAGTCCGCGGCGCGCTCGGCTCCCGTCCCGTGGGCCAGGAGGGCGGTCCGCTCGGCGGGCTCCAGGAGCTCCAGCGCACCCACCCGGGCGTCCGGGTCCGCCACCATCCCGGCCAGCAGCCGGACGAACCGGCGCACGAGCGCCTCCGCCGTCGAGCGGTCGAACAGGTCCGTGGCGAACTCCAGCTCACCGCCGATCCC
>NZ_JAQYXB010000462.1:0-344 GCF_036322405.1 Streptomyces sp. SP17BM10
CAGGGCGACCTCGCGGCGGCGTTGTGGGTTGTGGTGGGGGGGGTGTTGGTGTGGGGGCGGGGGTGGGGGTGGTGCTGGGGGGGGTGGGGGTGGTGGGGGTTGGGGGGGGGGTTGGGGTTGGGGTGGGCGGCGTGGGCGTTGGGCGCCGGGGGGGGCTTTTTGGGGGGGTATTGGTTTTTGTTCGTTGCCCGCCGGGGGGGGGGGTCGGGGCCCACCAAACAAACCACACCCACCCCCCCCCAAACCCCCAACAACCCCAACCCCCACACACCCACCCCCCCAAACCCCCCCCACACCCCAACAACCAAAACACAAACACCACACAAACCCCCACACCCCCCCAG
>NZ_JAQYXB010000463.1:0-382 GCF_036322405.1 Streptomyces sp. SP17BM10
CCCCCCCCCCCCCCCCCCCCCCCCCCCCCCCCCCCCCCCCGCCCCGTTTTGCAGGATCCGGCGACCACCGGGCTCTAGACTCGAATGGTCAGTGTTGCCCTACAGGACGCTCTTCCGTTCTTGGTGGTCGCCCGGCACGTCACCGCCGTCGAGCTCGGACCAGCACACGTCCGTACTCAAGCCCCCCCGGTCGAGCGCGGGGTGGGGCGGCCGCCGGACCCCTTCGGCGTGGTGGTCCGCGGGGGGGGGGGGGGCGCGGGGGGGCGGGGGGGGGGGGGGGTGGGGCGGGGGGGGGGGGGGGGGGGGGGGGGGGTGGGGAGTTGTGGGGTGGGCTGGGGGGTCGGTGGTCCTGCGGGCGCGCGGGGCGCCCCCCCCCCCCCCC
>NZ_JAQYXB010000464.1:0-221 GCF_036322405.1 Streptomyces sp. SP17BM10
AAGGGCTTCGACGGCGCCTCCTGCGGCGTGTCGGTGTCCATCGGTGCTCAGTCGCCCGACATCGCGCAGGGCGTCGACACCGCCTACGAGGCTCGGGTCGAGGGCGACGAGGACGACCTGGACAAGCAGGGCGCCGGCGACCAGGGCCTGATGTTCGGCTACGCCTCGGACGAGACCCCCGAGCTCATGCCGCTGCCGATCACCCTCGCCCACCGGCTCTC
>NZ_JAQYXB010000465.1:0-335 GCF_036322405.1 Streptomyces sp. SP17BM10
GGGGGGGGGGGGGGCGGCCGCGGGCGGGCCCGCGGGCCCCGACAACAACAAAAAAAAAAAAAAAAAAAAAAAAAAATAAAAAAAAACACACCCACACCACCCCCCCCACCCCCCCCCCCCCCCCCAACCCACACCCACCAAAAAAAAAAAAAAAAAAAAAAACCACACAACAAACAAAAAACCCACACACCCAAAAAAAACCACCCACCCCCCCACCCCCCCCCCGCGTACAACCCCCCCCCACCACCACAACCACCGCCACCAGAACCACACGCAACCAACCACCCCCCACCCGCCCCGCGGCGAGTGATCACCAAACAAGTACAACAACACAC
>NZ_JAQYXB010000466.1:0-6081 GCF_036322405.1 Streptomyces sp. SP17BM10
GAGCCACCTCGGGGTGGATCTCGAACGGCTCCCCGATGATGTCGCCGACCGTCATGCGCGGGTTCAGCGAGGTGTACGGGTCCTGGAACACCATCTGGATGTTCCGCCGCACGGCCTTCAGCGCCGACCCCGACAGCCGGGAGATCTCCTCACCCTTGTACCGGACGGATCCCCCGGTGGCCGGCTCCAGGTTCATCAGCACCTTGGCCAGCGTGGACTTCCCGCAGCCGGACTCGCCGACGATACCGAGCGTCTCGCCCTGCATCAGGTCGAAGCTGACCCCGTCGACCGCCTTGACGGCGCCGACCTGCTTCCTGAAGAGGATGCCCTGGGTCAGCGGGAAGTGCTTGACCAGGTCGCGGACTTCGAGGATCGGCTCGCCGCGCGGCACGTCCTGGTCGAACGCGAGCTCCTCCGGTGTGGTCCCCAGCGTGCCCAGCGCACTCGCCCCGTTACCGGCCACGGAGGGTCTCCTTCCAGAAGAAGCAGGCACTGCCCCGCCCTGCCAGCGCGGTGCCGTCCTCCTCGGTGACGGGGAACAACTCCGGCACCTCGGCCCGGCAGATGTCCTGCGCGAGCGGGCAGCGCGGGTTGAAGGCGCAGCCCGGGGGAGTCCGTAGCAGGTTGGGCGGCAGGCCCTTGATGGCGTAGAGCTCCTGGCCCTTCTGGTCCAGCCGGGGGATGGAGTCCAGCAGGCCCCGGGTGTACGGGTGCGCGGGGCGCGCGTACAGCTCGTGCACGGGCGCCGTCTCGACGATCCGGCCCGCGTACATCACGGCGATCTTGTCCGCGACGTCGGCGACCACGCCGAGGTCGTGGGTGATCAGGATCAGACCCATGTGGAACTCGGCCTGCAACTCGGCCAGCAGGTCCATCACCTGGGCCTGCACGGTCACGTCCAGCGCGGTGGTGGGCTCGTCCGCGATGATCAGGTCCGGCTCCAGCGCCAGCGCCATCGCGATCATGATGCGCTGGCGCATGCCGCCCGAGAACTGGTGCGGGAAGTCGTTCACCCTGTCCTTGGCCGCCGGGATGCGCACCCGGTCCATCAGCTCGACGGCCTTGTCCTTCGCCTCCTTGCGGGAGACGCCCCGGTGGGCCCGGAACATCTCACCGAGCTGGAAGCCCACCGACAGCACCGGGTTGAGGGAGGACAGCGCGTCCTGGAAGATCATCGCGATCCGCCCGCCGCGGATCCTGCGCCGCTCCTCCTTGCTCATCTTCAGCATGTCCTGCCCCCGGAAGCGGATCTCGCCGCGCGGGATCCGGGCGGGCGGCATGTCCAGGATGCCCATGATCGCCTGCGCGGTCACGGACTTGCCGGAGCCCGACTCGCCCAGCACGGCCAGTGTCTCGCCGGCCGAGAGGGAGTAGTTGACCCCGTTCACGGCCCTGGCCACGCCGTCCCTGGTGACGAACTCGACGTGCAGGTCCCGCACGTCGAGCAGCGGCCCCTCGTACGGGGTCCCGCGCTCGCGCTCGGATGTCTCCGCCGCTGTACTCACGATGTGCTCCCCTCGCTCAGCGAAGCTTCGGATCGAGGGCGTCGCGCACCGCGTCGCCCATCATGATGAAGGCCAGCACGGTGATGGACAGTGCCGCGGCCGGGAAGAACATCACGTACGGCGCGGTCCGGATCACCTTCTGGGCGGAGGAGATGTCGATGCCCCAGGAGATGGTCGGCTCCTGCAGGCCGATGCCGAGAAAGCTCAGCGTCGCCTCGGTCGCGATGTAGCCGCCGAGCGCGATGGTCGCCACCACGATCACCGGGGCGACCGCGTTCGGCAGGATGTGCCGGAACATCAGCCGCCCGGTCCCGGCACCGAGCGCCCGGCCCGCCACCACGTAGTCCGACTGCTTGACGGTCAGCACCGCGCCGCGCATGACGCGGGCGATCTGGGTCCAGCCGAGGACGACCAGCGCGAACACCACCGCCCAGACCGTACGGCTGGCGAAGCCGTTCAACAGCACCAGGGCGCCGAGCAGCAGCGGGATGCCGAAGAAGATGTCGATGATCCGGGAGATCACCGCGTCGACGGCTCCGCCGAAGTACCCGGCGACCATGCCGGTCAGCCCGCCGAGCAGGGTGACCCCGGCGGTCACGACGATGCCGACGGTGATCGAGGCGCGGGCGCCGTAGATCACCCGGGCGTAGATGGACCGCCCCTGGGCGTCGTAGCCGAACCAGCCGGCGCCGAAGAAGTCCGTCCAGTCGGGCCGCTTGAGGTAGTCGTGCACCAGGTCGGCCTTGCGCGGGTTGGCGTCGGTGAAGGCCCACGGGAAGATCGCCATGAGCACCAGCAGGACGATCAGCAGCACCGAGATCAGGAAGATCGGCCGCCGCCGCAGGTCCCGCCAGGCGTCGCCCCAGAGGCTGCGGGCCTGCTCCCGCTTCTCCACGTCGGGTTCGACCAGGGTCTCCTGCTCGACCGCCATGCCCTGCTCCCCCGCGAAGTCCAGGCGGTCCACGCCCGGCTTGGGGTGTCGTTCGTACGAGTCCTCGTCGTGGATGTCAGGCAAGGCGGATCCTCGGGTCCAGGACCGCGTAGAGCAGGTCGACGAGCAGGCTGGCGACCAGGTAGATGATCACCAGCACGGTCACGATGCCGACCACGGTCGGGCCTTCCTTCTGGTTGATCGCCCGGTAAAGGACGTTGCCGATGCCCTGCACGTTGAAGATGCCCTCGGTGACGATCGCACCGCCCATCAGCGCACCGAGGTCGGTGCCCAGGAAGGTGATCACGGGGATCAGCGAGTTGCGCAGCAGGTGACGGGTGATGACGGTCCGCCGGGGCAGGCCCTTGGCGGTCGCGGTCCGGATGTAGTCGGCCCGCAGGTTCTCGCCGATGGAGGTCCGGGTGAGCCGGGCGACGAACGCGAGCGAGAGCGAGGCCAGGACGACCGCCGGCAGGATCAGCTGGGTGAGGTCGTAGCTGTCCTGCACCGTCGGCGTGACCCAGCCCAGGTTGGTGGCGAACACCGTCTGGGCGATGTAGGCGAGCACGAAGACCGGGATCGAGATCACCACCAGGGTCAGGACCAGCACCACGGTGTCCGCGATGCTGCCGCGCTTCAGCCCGGAGACCACGCCGAAGCCGAGGCCCACGACGATCTCGAAGACGAAGGCCAGCAGTGCCAACCGGATGGTGACCGGGAAGGCGTCCGCCATGATGTCAGCGACCGGGCGGCCGGTGAAGCTGGTGCCGAAGTCCCCCTGGAAGAGGTTCCCCATGTAGTGCAGGTACTGCTTCCAGAGCGGCTGGTCCAGGTAGTACGTGTGCTTGATGCTCGCGACCACGGACGGATCGGCGGCCTTCTCGCCGAACAGGGCCACCACCGGGTCGCCCGGCAGCGTGTAGACCATCACGAAGATCAGGAACGTGGTGCCGAAGAACACCGGAATCATCTGCAGCACCCGCCGCAGCACGTAACTGCCCATCCGGGCCTCCTTCCTAGATGCCCGACCGGGGGGGGAGCCGGTCGGCCGGGAGACCGGGCCCCGCCCTCCGTGTGGGGAGGGCGGGGCCGGCGCGAGGGGATCAGGGCCGGGGCGTCAGCCCTTGACCTCGACCTGCGTCCAGGCCGGGTTGCCGAAGGAGTCGAAGGTCACGTTCTGCACCTTGGTCGAGTAGCCCGAGTTGGTGCGGTAGTACCAGAGCGGGATGGTCGGCATGCCGGACGCGAGCACGGCCTCGGCCTGCTGGTAACCGGTCGTCGAGTCGCTGACGCTCGGGGCCTCGTCGGCCTGGGTGGACATCTGGTCGAACTGGGGGTTGCTGTAGCCGGTGTCGTTGGAGGCGGCACCGGTGCGGTACACGTCGGCCAGGAAGTTGGCGTTCAGGGGGTAGTCCTGGACCCAGCCGGTGCGGAACGCGCCGTTGAGCTGGTGCGAGGTGATGGCCTGGCGGGCGGTCTTGAAGTCCGGCTTCGGGTCACCGAGGCACTCGACACCGGTGTTCTGCCGGATCGAGTTGCAGACCGCGTCGACCCACTCCTTGTGGCCGCCGTCCGCGTTGTAGGTGATCAGCACCTTGTTGCCGGGGACGCCGCCGCCCTGCTGGATCAGCTGCTTGGCCTTGGCGACGTCGAAGTTGCAGAAGTCCCCGCATGTTCCGGCCTTGTAGCCCTGGACGCCCTCGGCGACCCAGGCGCTGGCCGGCGCCCGGGAGCCCTGCAACACGGTCTTGGTGATGGTCGCGCGGTCGATGGCCATCGACAGTCCCTGACGCACCTGGGCCTTCTCGGGCGCGGCCCAGTCGGCCTGGTAGAGCGTGAAGCCGATGTTCTGGATGGCACCCTGCGGGGAGTCCACCGCCCGGTCGCCGAGGTCGCTCTTGTACGTCGCCAGCGCGGACGGCGGGACCTGGTCCATCACGTCGAGGTTGTTGGACTGCAGGTCGGCGTACGCGGCCTCGGAGGAGGTGTACATCTTGAAGACGATGCCGCCGTTCTTCGGCTTGTCCACGCCCTTGTAGCCCGGGTAGGACTTGGTGACCACCTGGCTGTTGTGCGCCCAGCTGACGAACTGGTACGGGCCGTTGCCCACCGGCTTCTGCCCGTACCCGGCCGGGTCGTTGAAGAAGGCGTCCGGCAGCGGCGAGAAGGCGATGTACCCGAGCTTGTACTCGAAGTACGAGACCTTGTGGTTCAGCTTGATGGTGAAGTGCAGGTTGTCCGTGACGGTCAGCCCGGACATCTTGGTCGCCGTCGGACTGCCGGTGGCCGGGTGGACGTCCTGGTAGCCCTCGATGTCCGAGAACCAGGAACTGTTGATCTGGTTGTTCGCCGGGCTGGCGGCCCAGTTCCAGGCGTCGACGAAGTTCTTGGCCTGCACGGGGGTGCCGTCGTGGAACGTCCAGCCGTCGTTCAGCGTGACGGTGAAGGTCTGGGAGTCGCTGGTGTCGATCGCGCTCGCGACCTGCATGCGGAGCTGGGCGTTGCTGGGGTTGTAGTCGACCAGTCCCTTGAAGAGGTTCTGGATGATGCGACCGCCGCCGACCTCGTTCGCGTTGGCGGGCTGCAGCGGGTTCTGCGGCTCGTTGCTCTGGTAACTGAAGGTCTTGCTGGTGTCCGACGAACTGCTGCCACCTCCGCCGCTGCTGCACCCGGTGGCCACCAGGGCCACGGACGTCGCAACGGCGAGGACCCAACGAGCGCGGGCGGCTACGGGCATGGAGGTCCCTCCTCATGGTGTGTGTCGCATCACACCCCATGAGAAGCGCGCCCCGGCGACGGCGCGAGTCGGGTGCACCCGGACGGGTGCGGGTGACCCCCCGCCGAGTTGACGGAACGCCGGAAGGGCCCGTGGCGGGAAGCCACGGGCCCTTCCGGGTACCTCAGGGTGCCGTCGGTCAGGCCGCGGCCGTCTCCGTCTCGCGCACCTCGGCGAAGTGACAGGCCGACTCGTGCGCGGCCGGGCCCTTGAGCAGCGAGGGCACCGCGAGCAGCGGCATCTCCTCGGAGCAGCGGTCCTCCGCCTTCCAGCAGCGGGTGCGGAAGCGGCAGCCGGACGGCGGGTTGGCCGGCGAGGGGATGTCGCCGGTCAGGATGATCCGGTCACGGCTCTCGCGCGCCGTCGGGTCCGGCACCGGCACCGCGGACAGCAGCGCCTGGGTGTACGGGTGCGTGGCGTTTTCGTAGATCTCCTCGTCCGTGCCGATCTCGACCATCTTGCCGAGGTACATCACGCCGACGCGGTCGGAGATGTGCCGGACGATCGAGAGGTCGTGGGCGATGAACATGTACGACAGGCCGAACTCGCCCTGCAGCTGCTCCAGCAGGTTGATCACCTGCGCCTGCACGGACACGTCCAGGGCGGAGACCGGCTCGTCGCAGATGATGATCTCGGGCTTGAGCGCGAGGCCGCGGGCGATGCCGATGCGCTGGCGCTGACCGCCGGAGAACTGGTGCGGGTACCGGTTGATGTACTCCGGGTTCAGGCCGACGACGTCCAGGAGGTCCTGGACGGCCTTGCGGCGGTCGCCCTTCGGAGCCACCTCGGGGTGGATCTCGAACGGCTCCCCGATGATGTCGCCGACCGTCATGCGCGGGTTCAGCGAGGTGTACGGGTCCTGGAACACC
>NZ_JAQYXB010000467.1:0-369 GCF_036322405.1 Streptomyces sp. SP17BM10
AGCTCGATCATCGCGATGCGGGTCGGCGAGGACAATCAGGGCGTCATCGGCCTGAACCAGACCGGAATTCCGGACGAATACCAGCCGGGCCTTTCGGTGCGGTTCATGGGGATCGACGAGAAGGCCATCATCTTCGCCAGCAGGCGCGGCATGAACCCCGCGGGGTCGCGCGGGCCCCACACGGCGCGCGGGCGCAGCGCGACGGTGGTGAAGTCCGGCCGGTCGGCGCCCAGGACGAGGACTTCGCGATCCTGGAGACGGCCCCGCACAACGGCCGCAAGATCGAGGACGTGGTCGGCGCCAACCGCCTGGGCACCGACGAGCCGTTCGACGCGACCGTCCGCCTCTACGGCTACCCGGCCGACTCCG
>NZ_JAQYXB010000468.1:0-277 GCF_036322405.1 Streptomyces sp. SP17BM10
AGTTGGCGTCGACCGGCGCGGGCGACGTCGAGCTGCTCGGCGCGGCCGGCCTCGCGCTGCTGCTCGGCGGCGGCGTGCTCTACCGCCGGGCCCGCGCCGGCGCCCGCTGAGGCACGCCGGACACGGAACGACGCGCGCCCGGCGTGGACCGCGGTGTGAGTGGAGGCGCCCTGCGGGCCGTGAGCTCAGGCGCTCACCAGTTGCGGACCTGCCGGATGATCCGCCGCCGCAGCCTGACCGTCCGGCTCCCGTCCGGGAAGAGCCGCAGCCGGTCGAG
>NZ_JAQYXB010000469.1:0-321 GCF_036322405.1 Streptomyces sp. SP17BM10
AGTTGGCGTCGACCGGCGCGGGCGACGTCGAGCTGCTCGGCGCGGCCGGCCTCGCGCTGCTGCTCGGCGGCGGCGTGCTCTACCGCCGGGCCCGCGCCGGCGCCCGCTGAGGCACGCCGGACACGGAACGACGCGCGCCCGCGGCCGCCGGGAGGACCGGACGGCCGCGGGCGCGCGCGTGCCCGGCGTGGACCGCGGTGTGAGTGGAGGCGCCCTGCGGGCCGTGAGCTCAGGCGCTCACCAGTTGCGGACCTGCCGGATGATCCGCCGCCGCAGCCTGACCGTCCGGCTCCCGTCCGGGAAGAGCCGCAGCCGGTCGAG
>NZ_JAQYXB010000470.1:0-611 GCF_036322405.1 Streptomyces sp. SP17BM10
GCGCCCCAAGGTCGATGCCGCCTGGAACCTCCACGAGCTGACCAAGGACCAGGACCTCAAGGCCTTCGTCCTCTTCTCCTCCATTTCCGGCGTCATGGGCAGCGCGGGCCAGGGCAACTACGCCGCAGCGAACGTCTACCTCGACGCGCTCGCCGTCTGGCGCCGTCAGCAGGGCCTCGCCGCCCAGTCCCTCGGCTGGGGCGCCTGGATGCCGACCGCCGGTATGACGGGGACGCTCTCCGAAGCCGATCTGCACCGCATCCGCGCCACCGGAGTCCCGCCCCTCACCGAGGAACAGGGCCTCGCCCTGCTCGACACCGCCATGGGGATCGACGAGCCCTACCTCGTCCCCATCGGCCGCGCCACCGGCCCGGCCCGGATGCCCGGCAGCGTGCCCGCGCTGCTGCGCGGCCTGGTCCGCGGCGCCCGCCGCACAGCCGAGTCCGCCGGCGGCGGCACCGGTGCGGTGGCCGCCCTCGCGGCCCGGCTCCACGAGCTGCGCGAGGCGGACCGGCTGCGCCACGTCGTCGACCTGGTCCGCACCGAGGCCGCCGCCGTCCTCGGCCACGCCTCACCGCAGGCCGTCGCCGCCGACCGGGACTTCCACGACC
>NZ_JAQYXB010000471.1:0-85208 GCF_036322405.1 Streptomyces sp. SP17BM10
GACCCCCCAGGCCGCCACCGAGACCAACCCCTTCGCCGGCAAGGCCAACAGCGGCGCCACCTGGACCAACGACATCAGCCACGGCGACCTCGTCCGCAACAACCCCGACCAGACCATGACCATCGACCCCTGCCACCTCCAGCTCCTCTACCAGGGCAAGAACCCCAACGCCACCGGCACCTACGACCAACTCCCCTGGCGCCCCGGCCTCCTCACCCTCCAGCACTGACCTGCCCAATCGCGGTGATCACGATCGGATGTGATCTGCCGACACGCAGACGATCGGTCTGCGACGCCGACGACTCCACCTGCTGACCGGTGCTCACCGCACCAAGGAACCCCAGCCGCGCGCCGGCTGGGGTTCCTTTCTCTGTGGACCTTCATGCCGGTCGCGGCGATGAACCGCAGGTCGGCCCGGTCCGGAGGAGGTCAGCCGAGCCGGTCCGTGACGTCAGCGACTTCACGGAAAGCGGGTGAGAGGGACCTCCGGCGCGCCGGGGGCGGCGGGGTCGATGGTTCCGGACGAGGCCCGCGCCCGGACGGCGTCCGCTCCTCAGGGCCCGATCGGGAGGACCTCTGCGGCAGCGCGCCGTTCCGGACCACCGCGCGTACGCCGTAGGGCGAGGAATTTCCTCAGTGCCTCTCACGCGCCCGGACACGTGAATGCGTTCCGGCACCACGGCCGCGGTGGCCGGTACCGTCAGGAGCTGACGGTACCGGCCACCGCGGATCAGTGCGTCTTGTCGTGGCCCGAGCGGGGGCGCCGCCGGTGGACGGTGGTGGCGCCCCGATGACTCAGCCCCAGGGCTGGTCGACCAGCCAGCTGGTGTCGGCGGCCCAACTGGTGCTGCTGTCCCAGCCGTTGGATCCGCCGTTGGCAGCCACGTAGACCGTGTAGTCGTAGTGGCGGAGGTACTTCGTCGGGTAGTTGACGGACTGGAAGGAGTGGCCGACCCCGCTGTTGCCCGCGGTGGGACAGAAGGTGGCGTCCTGCGCGAACGAGCCGCCGCCGTCGTCGGCGCTCAGGTAGAGCTCGAAGTTGTAGTGGCGCAGGAAGCGGCCGGGTTCGTTGGCGGACTCGAACGTCAGGCAGGAGGTGTTGGCCAGGCCGGCGCGGACGATCCAGGTGGCGTCGGCCTTGTCGGTGGCCGGGCTGGAGGAGTTGACGGCGGAGATGACGACCTTGTTGTCGGCGTCGTCGTGGCGGATGTAGTCGGACGTGCAGCACGTGGTGGTGGCCTGCATGGAGACCCTGGAGCCAGGGGTGAGTGCTCCGGTGCTGGTTGAGCCACTGCGGTAGGCGGCGGCAGTGATGTTGGCCTGGACGGCGTTCTCGGTGGCGTCGCTCGGGTAGCCGGAGGTCATGACGCCCTCGTAGAAGGTGCCGGCCGAGCTCTTGCTGTTGTCGCCGCCGATGCCGAGGATGATCGCGCCCTCCTTGTGCATCGGGTTGTACCCGGGCGCGTTGGGGCGCGGGCCGCTGTAGTACGTGGACAGGCCGCCCGACTGGGCGTCGCCGGCGCGAATGGCCCACTGGTTGGGTGCGCCCTTGACGATGGCGGTCAGGAACCGGTTGTCGACGCTCGGGTCGTTGGCGTTGTAGCGGGTGTTGACGCCGGAGAACAGGCCGTTCTCCTGGTCGGCCATCACCCAGGGACCGTTGCCGCTGCCGTAGCCCCAGGCCTTGATGTCGCCGAAGTAGATGGCCTCCATGTGCCCGTTGCCGGTGTCGTGGTCGTTGGTTTCGGCGTTGCCGTAGTCGAAGCAGCAGCCGCCGTCGTAGTGGGTGCCGTCCAGGATCGCGTACATGCCCTCGGGCTGGTCGCCGGTGGCGATGCCGTTGGTGTGGTCGTTGCGGTAGCCGGACCCGGGGGCGATGTAGACGCCGTACGCCTCGTGGCCGGCGACCGTGACCGGCGCCTCGAAGGCGTTGGCGAGGTTGTCGGGGCCCGGCGCGGCCCCGCCGGCGGGGGCCTGGGTGAGGTGGTTGCCCTTGCCGGACTGGTCGTAGATGACGGTGATGACGCAGCTGGTGCCGGCGCAGAAGGAGTCCTGCGCGGCGGCGTTGGCGTAGCCGCCGGTGCTCAGCAGGCCGATGTCCCTGGTCGCGCCGTCCGAGGCACGCTTGACCTGGTACAGCGCTCCGCCGTAACCGGCGTACAGCGCCCGGGTGGTGGAGTGCGCGGCGACGCACGGTGTGCCGCCGCCGGCGTAGATGTCGCACGGCCCCTGGCCGGCGGCCTGGGAGGTGCCGGCCGTGGCGGTGAGCAGGCCGGCAGTGAGAACGGCGGTGGTGCCGGCTCCGAGGAGCGCGCGTGTGACGCGGCGTATCCACGGTCGCTTGAACATGAAGGACTCCTTCACAGGGTGGGGTGTGAGGTGAAGATCGACGCATACCGGCCACCCGGCGGTGCGGGCGGCGCGGGTTGCGTCCGCGGGCCCGGGGCCGGTGCGGATTTCGGTCGGCTCCGGCCCCGGGCTCGGGGCGGGGTGCTCGTCAGCTCCAGGGGGCGGCGGCGAGCCAGGTGGTGTCCTGGGCCCACAGGGAGGTGGTGTCCCAGGCGTCGGTGCCGCCGTTGCTCGCGACGTAGGCGGTCGAGGCGTAGTGGCGGATGTACTTGGCCGGGTAGTTGAAGGACCGGAGGGAGTACCCGGTGCCGCTGTTCCCTGGCTGCGGGCAGAACGTGGCGTCCGCGGCGAACTGGGTGCTTCCGTCGTCGGGATCGAGGTGGAGCTCGAATGCGTAGTGCCTGAGGTACGCGCCGGATTCGTTGGCGGACTCGAAGGACAGGCAGGCGCCGTTGGCCAGGCCGGCACGGACGATCCAGGTGGCGTCGGCCTTGTCGGTGGCCGGGCTGGAGGTGCTGACGGCGGAGATGACGACCTTGGTGTCGGCGTCGTCGTGGCGGAGGTAGTCCGAGGTGCAGCACGCGGTGGTGGCCCGCAGGGAGACCCTGGAGCCGGGCGTCAGCGAGCCGGCCCCGGTTGGGGCACTGCCGTAGCCGGCGGCGGCGATGTCGGCCTGGACTGCGGCATCGGTGGCGTCGGAGGGGTAGCCCTTGACCATGGCCCCCTCGTAGAAGGTGCCCGCGCTCGCGTTGCGGTTGCTCTGGCAGCAGTCGCCGCCGCTGCCGAGGATGATGGCGCCCTGCTTGTGCATCGGGTTGTATCCGCTGGGCAGTGAGCCGCTGTAGAGCTTGGTCAGGCTGCCGGACTGGGCGTTGGAGCCTTGCAGCGCCATGCGGGTGGTGCCGTCGTTCTTGAGCATCGCGGTGACGAAGTGACTGGTCTCGGAGACCTGGTTGGGGTTCCACGCCGCGCTGCCACCGGGGAACAGACCGTTCTCCAGGTCCGCCTGCACCCACGGTCCGGTTCCGCTGCAACCGCCGAACCAGCATTCCGTGCTGAAGTTGATCGCGTCCATGGCGCCGTTGCCGTCGGCCTTGTGGTCGACCTCGGTGTTGCCGTAGTCGAAGCAGCAGCCCTTGTTGACGTGGGTGCCGCTGGTGACCATGTACTCGCCCTCGGGTGAGCTACCGGTGGGCACGCCCCCGGCGGAGTTGTGGGCGAAGTAGCTGTTGCCGGGGTCGATGGAGAGCGCGTACGCCTTGTGGCCGCCCACGCTCAGCGCCTCCGTGTTCGCGACGGCCGCCGTGTCGGCGCCGCCGGTCCCGCCGGGTCCCTGGTAGACCAGGGTGTTGCCGTTGCCGGTCTGGTCGTAGACGCGGGTGATGGTGCACACGGTGCCGGCACAGAAGGAGTCCTGCGCGGTGGCGTCGGCGACGCCGCCGGCGGACAGCACTCCGATGTTCTGCACCGTGCCGTCCGACGCCCGCTGTACCTGGTACAGCGGGCCGTTGTAGGAGGCGATCAGCGCGCGGGTGGTGCTGTGCGCCGCGACGCACGGCGTGCCGCCGGCGGCGTAGATGTCGCACGGCCCCTGGGTGGCGGCCTGGGAGGCGGTGGCCGCGCCGGTGAGTGCGCCTGCGGCGAGCACGGCGGCCGTCCCCGCCGCCAGCAGCGCCCGCCGGGCGCGGCGCAGCCACGGTCGTACGGTCATGAACGAACTCCTTCCACGGGTGGGGGGAAGAGGAAGGGCGCAGGATTGTTAGCGCTAACAATCGCGGTCGCGAAGGAGCGGTGCACGCATGCACGATGAAATGAACACCCGGAGGGCACCGCAACGGCCATCACTATGACCACGCGTTGAGGCAGCGTCAAGACATCGCGCACCGACAGCACTTGTTCCCTGGCGGGCGGCGGCATTCGCGGCCCGCGCCCCGTGGCGAACAAACCCCGCGCACCGACCTCTGGACACGCCCGGCGCGCCGGGACTATAAACGTGGCACGTGTTAACGGCAGATGTCGCGATACTGGCCAACTCCCACCCCGAACCGCAGGATTGCTCTGCCTTCAGGGCATTTTGTGAGCGCTAACATGCACCGCGCCATGGCCCTCACCCCCGAAAGGAGCAGGTCAGCAATGCTGCCCCCTCCCCTGAGCCGCCGAAGTCTGCTCCAGGCGACCGGCGTCCTGGCCGTCGCTCCGACCGTCGGCCTCGGCCTCGGGCGCGGCCCCACCGCGCCGACCGCCGAGGCCGTCACCGGCGGTTCCTCGGCGTCACCGTTCGGCCTCGGCCAAGTCCAGATCACCGGCGGCCGGTGGCTCGACAACCAGAACCGGACCCTGGCGTACCTGCGCTTCGTCGAGGTCGACCGCCTGCTGTACAACTTCCGCGCGAACCACCGGCTGTCCACCAACGCCGCCATCGCGCCGGGTGGTTGGGACGCCCCGGCATTCCCCTTCCGCACCCACGTGCAGGGGCACTTCCTCAGCGCCTGGGCCCAGGCCTACGCCGGCCTCGGCGACACCACCTGCCGCGACAAGGCCGCCTACATGGTGGCCGAACTGGCCAAGTGCCAGGCCAACAATGCCATTGCGGGGTTCGCCCCCGGCTACCTCTCGGGCTTCCCCGAGACGGACTTCACCCAGCTCGAGTCCGGCACCCTCAGGAACGGCAACGTCCCCTACTACTGCCTCCACAAGACCATGGCCGGTCTGCTCGACGTCTGGCGCCTCATGGGCAGCATCCAGGCCCGGGACGTGCTTCTGGCGTTGGCCGCCTGGGTCGACCAGCGCACCGGCGGGCTCGGGTACGACCGGATGCAGGAGCTGCTGGGGGTCGAGTTCGGCGGCATGAACGAGGTCCTGGCCGACCTCCACCTGCAGACCGGCGACGCGCGCTGGTCCGCGGTCGCCCAGCGCTTCGACCACGCCGCCGTGTTCGACCCGCTGGCCGCGGGCCAGGACCGGTTGGACGGCCTGCACGCCAACACCCAGGTGCCCAAGTGGATCGGCGCCGTCCGCGAGTTCCGGGCCACCGGGACCACCCGCTACCGCGACATCGCCTCCCACGCGTGGACGATCTGCACCACCTCGCACAGCTACGCCATCGGCGGGAACAGCCAGGCCGAGCACTTCCGCGCCCCCGACGCCATCGCCGCCTACCTGACCAACGACACCTGCGAGCTCTGCAACTCGTACAACATGCTCAAACTCACCCGTGAGCTGTGGCAGTTGGACTCCGCCCAGGCCGCGTACTTCGACGTCTACGAGCGCACCCTGCTCAACCACGTCGTCGGTGCGCAGAACCCCGCCGACCCCCACGGGCACATCACCTACTTCACCCCGCTCCAGCCCGGCGGCCGCCGAGGCGTGGGGCCGGCCTGGGGCGGCGGCACCTGGAGCACCGACTACGACAGCTTCTGGTGCTGCCAGGGCACCGGAATGGAGTCCAACACCAAGCTGGCGGACTCCGTCTACTTCCACGACGGCACCACCCTCGTGGTGAACCTGTTCACCCCCACCGTCCTCAGGTGGTCCGAACGGGGCATCACGATCACCCAGTCCACCGCGTACCCGGCGGAGGACACCACGACGCTCCGGGTCACCGGCAGCGCCGAGGGCACCTGGTCGATGCGCATCCGCATCCCCGCCTGGACCTCCGGCGCCACCGTGCACGTCAACGGCACGGTCCAGGACATCGCCACCACGCCGGGCAGCTACGCCACCGTCACCCGCTCCTGGGCCTCCGGCGACACGGTGACCGTGAAACTGCCCATGCACGTCGCGCTCCGGGCCGCCAACGACAACCCGGACGTCGTCGCGATCACCTACGGTCCGGTCGTCCTGTGCGGCAACTACGGCAGCACCGCCCTCACCGCCCTCCCGGCCCTCGACCCGGCGTCGATCACCCGGACCGGCACGAGCGGCCTCGTCTTCACCGCGACCGCCAACGGCTCGCCCGTCGGCCTGGTCCCGTTCCACGAGGCGCAGGGCTTCAACTACACCGTCTACTGGAGCACCAGGAGCGCCGGCTTCCACCTGCTCAACGCGGCCAGCGGCATGGTGCTCGGCATCCGGGACATGTCCACCGCGGACGGCGCGCCCGCCCTCCAGTGGCCCGACTCCGGCACCGCCGACCACGACTGGGGCCTCGTGGCCGACGGCACCGCGCTGCGTCTGCGCAACGCCAACAGCGGCAAGGTCCTCGGCGTGACGGGCATGTCCACCGCCGACGACGCGCCGGTGGTCCAGTGGTCGGACAACGGCACCGCCGACCACCGGTGGTCCGTCGTCGAAGCGACCGACGGCACGTACGAACTGCGCAACGCCAACAGCGGCAAGCCGCTCGGCATCGCCAACGGCTCACTCGCCCAAGGGGCCTTCGCCGTGCAGGCGGCGGACACCGGTGCGCCGACCAGCCGGTGGCTGTTCGTCCCGCGCGGCGCCCGCCGCATCCAGAACGTGGCCAGTGGACTGCTGCTCGGCGTACTGACGATGTCGACCGCCGACGGCGCACCGGCGATCCAGTGGGGCGACAACGGCACTGCGGACCACCTGTGGACCGCGGTGCTCGACACCGGAGGCCACCTGCGGCTCCGGAACTCCAACAGCGGCAAGGTGCTCGCCGTGGAGGGCGGCAACACCGCCAACGGCGCCGGAATCGTCCAGTGGACCGACGACGGAGGCGCCGACCACCGGTGGCGCCTGCGACACGGCGGCGGCGACACCTTCCGCATCCAGTCCGCCGTCAGCGGCCGCGTCCTCGCGATCTCCGACGCCTCCACCTCCGCGGGAGCCCGGGTCGTCCTGTGGGACGACAACGGCACGGCCGACCACCTCTGGCGGTTCATCTGATCGGGCGATCACGCCCGATGCCGAGTTCGGCGTCGTCCTCGTAGGGCCGGAGGTCCTCCTCACGCGGTCGGTGCAGCTCGTCGCTCCCGTACACGCGGGCGGCTTGCCGGATCCCCGACGACGAGCACCACCGGCCGGAGGGGCGCCGGCCAGTGCGCTGGTCGGTCGCGCCGCGCGGATGCACGATGAGGCCTGGCGGGTGGCGACGCCGAGCGGGGGGTCAGTCGTTGAACGCCGCGGCCACGGCGTCTCCGAGCTGGTCCAGGACGTCCCGTGAGAGTTGCACCGACCCGGTGAACGAGAGGAAGGCGTGGGTGGCACCCCTGACCGGGAGGTGCATGACCGGCACGCCGGCATCGGCGAGCCTTTGCGCGTACCGATCGCCCTGGTCCCGCAGCGGATCGTGTTCGGCGGTGACGATGACCGCGGGAGGCAGCCCGGCCAGGTCGTCGGTGCTCGCCGGCGAGACGCGCGGGTCGGCGCCTTCGTCGGGCGTGGTGAGGTAGAGGCCCCAGAACCATTCGAGCCATGAGCGGGTCAGCAGCGGTCCGGCCGTGTTCTCGGACATCGAGGGGCTGTCGTCGAACCGGTCGACTGCCGGATACGCCAGCACCTGGAGCGCGATCCGCGGTCCCCCGCGCCGTCGGGCCTCCTGCACGAGGGCGGCGGCGAGGTTGCCGCCGGCGCTCTCGCCGAACACCGCGATGTTCTGCCCGTCCCCGCCGAAGCCGCCGGCGTTGGCCGCGACCCATGTGACGGCGGCGTAGGCGTCTTCGATCGCCGCCGGGAAGCGGTGCTCCGGGGCAAGCCGGTAGTCGACGGAGACCACGATCGTGCCGGAGCGGTTGGCCGTGATGCGGGCGATGTGGTCCTGGCTGTCCAGGTCCCCGAGGACCCATCCGCCGCCGTGGAAGAACACCGTCACGGGCAACGGCCCGGAGCGCGGCACGCCGACGGGGGCGTAGATACGGACGGGGACCTCGACACCTTCGGCAGCGGCCATGGTGTCGTGCACGTTGCCGACCGGTTCGGGGTCACCCGCGAGGGCGGCGAGGCTGCTCGCGAGGGCACGGTTCTCGCTGACCGTCCGGCTCTCCGGTGCGGGGCCACCTCCTTCGGCCAACTGCTTGAGCAGGGCGTCGATGTGGGGGTCGAGCGACATGGTGGGCACCCTCCTGAAGGCTGCCGGAACGAAAGATCGGAGTGGGGTGTGGGGTGCGGTGGAGGTCGCGGGCGTTGCGGCGGAGGCCGGCCGCGACGTCCGGGGAGTGCTGGGTTCCGATCAGCGGGCGACCGAGATCGCGAAGGGCGTGAACCCACTGGACCGGATCACGTGGGGGACGAACAGGATCGCGGCTTCCGTCGCGCGGGCGGTCCGGACTCCGCCGAGGTCGGTGATCCACTCCGTGCGCCAGCCGAGGCCGGTGAGCAGGTCGCGGACGGTCTGCTTGGCCTTCGGATCCTCGCCGGAGAGGAACGCGGTCGGCGGCTGGGCGAGCATGTCCGGAGCCGTCATCACCGGGAAGAGCATCGTGTTGAGCGTCTTGACGACGCTGGTTTCGGGGAGTGCCTCCTGGAGCTGTTCGGCAAGGCTGGAGCCGGGGTAGAGCAGGTCGGCGGGCAGCCCGTCCGGTCCGTCGGTGGTGGCGTTGGACACGTCGACGAGGATCTTGCCCCGTAGTTCGGCGCGCAGGGCGGCGAGACGTTCCAGTGAGCCGGCGCCCGGGGTGGCGTTGATGACGATCCGGGCTGCCCGGGCGGCGTCGGCGGCGGCGCCCGGCGTGCGGTCCGCCACGGTCACCCGATGCCCAGCCCGGGTAAGGGCGGCGGCCAGGTTGCCGCCGACGCGGCCGTTCCCGAGTACTGCGATGTCGTTCATGCGGATTCGTTCCTCTTGGTGGGTTCTGGTAAGGGGTCAGCGCGAGAGCGTCGACGCGGCTTCGGTGTGGACGCCGGGTGCGGCGGCCAGGAAGCTGCTGCTCTGCGGGGTCCAGGGGCGACCCTCGGCGTCAGAGATCCGTCCGCCGGCCTCGGTGACGAGCAGTGCGCCGGGGAGCAGGTCCGCTCGGGCACCGGCGAACTGCCAGAAGGCGTCGATCCGGCCGGCGGCCACGTTCACCAGGTGCAGGGTCGCGGGCACGGAGGTGCGCACGACGAGCGCGTCGAGGAGCATCGCGGTGATCGCGGAGCCCACGCGTCGCACGACCGTCTCGTCCTCGTCCGGCCGGGCCTGGCTGGTGGCCACGATGCTCAGGCCGAGGTCCGTGGTCCGGGAGACGCGCAGCGGCCGCCCGTCGAGGTGGGCGCCCGCGCCGGTGAGCGCGGTGTAGGTCTCGCCGGTCAACGGAAGGTGGACCACGGTGAGGACCGGCCGGTTCTCGCGCACGAGGGTGGCGGTGACCGCCCATTCCGGCAGGGCGTGCAGGTGGTTGACGTTGCCTTCGGCCGGATCGACGACCCACCATTCACCGGGCGGCAGCGCGCCGCCGTCGAGCTCGTCCTCCACCCAGCCGGCCTGCGGGCGCAGTGCCGCGAGGGCGGGGCGCAGGATGGCCAGGGCCGTGTCGTCGTTGGCGGCGAGTGCCCGCATCAGTTCGTCGCGGGTCTGGTAGGGGGTCACCTCGCCGAATCGGGCGCGCAGCGCGGAGCCCGCCGTGCGTACGGCGATCGCGGTCTGCGACAGCAGGTCGGCGTCGGAGGTTTCGATGGCCGTGGTCTGAAGCGTTTCGGACATGGTGGTACTCCCGTCTGAGCAAGGGGATGAGGTCGTGCGGGCGGAATCCGTGCTCTCCTGCGCCCGCTCTCGAAGGTTAGGAGGCAGGTTGATTAACCTCAAGTGCATGTCAAGCACGGCTAGCATGATTCTCATGCAACTGGATTTGAACTTGCTCGCCGCGCTCGACGCGTTGCTGGAGGAGGGCAGTGTGGCCGGGGCGGCCGCGCGCCTGCACGTCACCGCCCCCGCGATGAGCCGGAGTCTGGGCCGGATCCGGCGCACGACCGGGGACCAGATCCTGGTGCGCACCGGCCGCACCATGACACCGACGCCGTATGCGATCGCCGTCCGGGAACAGGTGCACGAGCTACTGCACCAGGTTCAGGGGGTGCTGGCACCGAGCCGTGAACTCGACCTGGGGACGTTGGAGCGCACCTTCACGCTCCGCTGGCACGATTCGCTGGTCGCTTTGAGCGGCCCCGCACTGCTCGCGGCCGTGCGCAGCCAGGCGCCGGGGGTGCGATTGCGCTTCGTCGCGGAATCGAGCACCGACACCCCCGAGTTGCGGCGCGGCGAGGTCGACCTGGAGGCGAACGCCAACCGTCCGAGCGCACCGGACATCCGTGCCGAGAACGTGGGCGAGACCCCTCTCGTCATCGCCGTGCGGCCGGAGCACCCTTTCACCCGTGTCAGAGCCGTCACCGCTCAGCAGTACGCCGCCGCTGAGCACGTCACCGTCTCGCGACGCGGAAACCTCTCCAACCCCCTCGACGACGCCCTCGCCCGCCTCGGCCTCACCCGCCGCGTGGTCGCGTCCGCACCCACCGAAGCAGCCGCGCTGGCGTTCGCGCGCCACGCCGATCTGGTGATCAGCGTCCCCGAAGCCACCACGCGCTCCGCGGTGACCGACCTCGGCCTGGTCGTGCTCCCCCTGCCGCTTCAACTGCCGTCGGCGCCGGTGTACCTGTCGTGGCATCAGCGGTACGACACCGACCACGCACACGCCTGGCTGCGCGGACTGGCACGAACCGCGTTGACGGTGTGCGGCGCCTCGTAGCGACCTGGCCGCGGGGCCGGGGATTGTGGAGCCGGCTCAGGAGGCGAGATCGGCGCCCGGCCCGACCGGGGACATCAGGTGGGCGGCATCGCCGAGCAGCGTGACGCCGGGAACGTGCTCCCACGTGTGCGGGGCGGGCCGGCGCCGACGATCGCGATGCGGGGGTCGCGGGCAGGGGTCATGGTGTCCTTCCGGTGATGGGCGGGCCGCCGGGAGGCCCGGCACCACCAAGAAAGCACAGTAGGTAACAAAATGCAATGACTAAACTTTCACAGCGAATGCACTTCGGGGTACGATGGCCGAGTGACCGAACCGACCGGGCGCCGCGAGCGCAAGAAGGCCCAGACCCGCCAGTCCCTGGCAGACGCCGCGCTCGAGCTCTTCCTCGAGCGCGGCTATGACCAGGTCGGGGTCAAGGAGGTCGCCGACGCCGCCGACGTCTCGGTGACCACCCTCTTCAAGCACTTCTCCGGCAAGGAGGCCCTGGTCTTCGACCAGGACGACGACGTGGAGGCGGCACTCGTCGCCGCCGTGCGCGAGCGCGCCCCTGGCCAGTCGATCCCGCAGGCCCTGCGCGAGCACCTCCTGCTGAGGCAGACCCGGTTCGCCGTCCATGCAGCGGATCCGCGGTTCGCCGACTTCACGCGCATGGTGCAGGAGACCCCCGCGCTGCGCGACTACGCCCACCGCATGTGGACGCGCCATGAAGCGGCCCTGACGAGGGCCATCGCCGAGGCTGTGGGTGCGCCCGAGGACGACGTCAGCTGCGCCGCCCTGGCCCGTTTCGCCCTCGAGGCCCGCAGCCTGATCCTGCGGCACGCCGAACCGCGCCGAGCCGCCGACGAGGCATTCGCGCTGCTCGAACACGGCTGGGCAGCCTCCCATCCGGGCAACTGACCCGGTCGGCGGGGACCCGGGTGCGCGGATGCGGCGCTCGCCTCGGGAGCATCGGCGCGACCGGCCGTCAGATCGTGGCTCCTGGACACGTTCCAAGGTGACTTCGCCGGTGTCGATGAGCGGTTTCCGCGGCCGTGGCTCGTCACCACCTGACCCCGCAGCCAGGTCCTGGCCGTGCACGTCGGGGAAGCCCGGCTCCTGCCACGTGGTCACAGCCGCAGGGCGGCCGGTGCCGACGGTCACCCGAGGGGCCGGGCGCGGCGTGTCACGTGCGCCAGTGGTGCTCGGTGACCTGGCCGCCGCGAACGGCAACGGTGGCCTCCGGGCTGTCCGGGGTGCGCCAGATCACGTACTCCCCTTCGGCGAGCGGGGAGATGACGGCGCAGTGGGTGGTGCGGTGGGTGAGATGGCGCGGACGCACGGCGGCGTGAGTACGGGCGGTGCCGTCGCCGGTGGGGCTGACCTCGATCTCCAGGCCGTCCTCGGTGGGGCCCGTGTGGATGATCAGGGCGCCGAGGGTGCCGCCGATCTCCAAGACGACGCTGCCCTCGCGGGAGGGCGCGGGAAGCGGTGCGTGGGGGTGGGTGTGCTGGTGGGTCATGGCCTCGGTCTCGCTCGTCGGCGCGGGGACCGCGGTGCGCTCAGGTGCGAACCGCGGTCCGTGGCAGGTCAGTTGGACGGATTGTGGTACCCGTCGTAGGGCACGCCGAGGTAGGGGAAGGTGTCAAGGTAGGGGTTCTTGACGTCGGCGGGGGTGAGGCCGTCGGTGATGGCGCTAGCGGCGGCGTCGGGGGTGAAGGAGGGGTCGACCAGCGGCAGGGTCAGACCGGCGATGGCTCGCAGTTCGACGGTGACGACGTCGTCGAAGACGCGGCGCCCGTTGGGGAAGCCGGCCCCGTCGCCGGCCACGAGGCCGAGGATGTTGGGGTTGGTGGCCGGGGGGACGGCGACGTTCAGGCGCAACATGTCGGCCTGCGTGTCTCCGGTGTAGTTCTGGAAGCCGGGGACGACGCCGGTGGGGATCCCGGTGAGGAGGATGGCGAGCAGGTCAGCGCGGGGCTTGGTGTAGGCGGCGAGGTTGGGGAAGACGCCCGGGTACAGCGCCGGGAGCAGCTTGGCGAGTTCGGGGGTGGCGACGTACTGGGCGAAGTTCTTGTCGTCGGCCGGGGGCTGGGAGTTCCACAGGTCCTTCTTCCCCATGGGGACGATGACCTCGTTGAACAGGGGGTTGCCCAGGCGGGAGACCTGGACGAAGGGGCCGGATTCGGTGTCGTGTCCGGTGGTGTTGATGATGCGGGCCTGACGGCGGGAGGCGGTGGTCCACACGCCGATGGTGGCGTGGGGGTCGCTCACGTCCGCGGGCTTGCGTCCGTTACAGGTCAGGTCGGTGATCGGGACCTGCAGGGCGATGCTGTGGACGTTGAGCGCTTTGGTGGTGTTCACGCCGGCGGCGGGCTGGCTGAAGGCGGGCATGACGTGCAGCTGCTGGAAGGGGCGCAGGGTGCCGAGGTCGAAGATCGCGCCGAGGTCGACGTAGAAGCCTTCGGCACGCTGTCCGGCGAACACCTTGCGGCCGCGCTCCAGCTGGTGCACCGCGGAGTTGGCGAGCGAGGTGTAGTCGGGGGTGGAGAGCGGGCCGATGTTGCACGGCGGGCATGCCAGGTTTTCGGCGAGGACGTGGCGGCGGTCGCCGGCCTCGACGCGGGTGATGCTGTAGGTCTGGCGGCGGTTCCAGTTCGGGTCATCCAGCGAGGTGATGGGCCCGGTGTTGTAGAGGAACGAGTCGGGGTTGCGGACCTCGACCTGGAAGCGGAACTCGTAGCTGACGTCGGGTCGGCCGTCGTTGTCGTTGTCGATGTGGATGGCGTAGAGGACGTCGTCGCCGAACTCGTAGAAGTTCGGTCCGCCGGCCGGGCCCTGGAGGGGGATGTAGTTGGCGATGAGGGTGACGGTGTCGCAGTCGTCGGGGCTGACGAAGGCGTAGACGTCGGTGCTGTCGGCGACCGGGTCCTTGGAGATCTCGGGGGCTTCGCGGTGGGAGGACACTTCAACCTCACAGGGGTGTGCGGGCAGGGAGGGGTGGCCGACCGGCTCCTGGTGGTGCCGCCACCGGGAGCCGGCCGGTTCGGGGGTCGATCAGGCCAGTGCGCGGACCAGGGCGGCGGCCAGCTTCGGGTCCTGGACGCGCTGGTGGCGCTCGCCGCTGAACAGGTCGAGGTGGCCGGAGCGGATGTCGCGCACGTGCACGATCACCGGCTCGTCGTGGGCGGTCACCGGCGCCAGGTGCGTGTCGGCGGCGGCCGGAGCGTTCTCGGCCGCGGCGGCCGTGCCGGTGCTCGCGCCCGTGACGATGGTCGCCGCCAGGCCGGCGACGCCGGCGGCCGCGGCCTGGCGCATCAGGCGGCGGCGGGACAGGCCGTCGGGCGGCGTGTCGGCTGCGGGGGTGTCCGGGGACATGGATTCTCCTTCACATCGGTGTGGAGTGAATGGGCGGGCCGCCGGCTCGGCCTGATTGCCGCCCGCAACGGTGGACGATCCCGTCCCGGCGATTCGCGCGGACGGGAAAGGCGATTGAAGGTGACGGCCATGCCTCCAGGCGCTGCTAGGCGGTCACCGAAAGTGAAGTGCCGGCGCACTGCCCGGGTCAAGGCGGCTCGCAACCGGACGCGAGCGTTCTTCACGCGGTTGGAGTAGCCGCCGCAACTCAACGCCCAGGTCCTCAAGCGAAAAGTCATACGCGGCAAGCGGATTGCGACTGCCTTCTCAGGCCAGGAGCTTGGTCTTGGCCTGCTGGAACTCCTCGTCGCCGAGGGCGTCCTTGGCGTGAAGATCGGCGAGACGGGCGAGTTCCCCCGCGCTCGAGCCGCCCTCACCTCCCGCCGAGCCACAGCTGGCCGCGACGCGGACGTAGGCACGTGATCCCGGCGAACCGTCCCCCGCGGATGGGTGGATGGAGCCGGCAGAGCAGCGTGGCGAGCACTGGTGGCCGGTGGCGTCGGCCGTCCTGGTCGCCGCGCTGCTCCATGTCGCGCTCCCGCCCAGCTATCGCGAGAGCCCGCCGTGGGTGCTGCCGGTGGTCATGGTGGTGCTGTTGGCGGTCCTGATCGGCGCGGACCCCGGCCGGATCGATCAGCAGGCACGGTGGCTACGGATGGTGACCGACCTGGTGATCGCGTTCATCACGCTGGCGAACCTCTTCGCTGCCGCCTCCCTGGTGGCGGACATCCTGACCGACAGCAAGCTCTACGCCGGCAACGCGACGGGCCTGCTGGCGACGGGCGGGGTCGTCTGGGTGACCATCGTCATCGCGTTCGCGCTGTGGGCGACCGCGGGGCATTCGCCTACGTGGAAGGCGAACTGGCAGACGGCCCAGCCATCAAGCTGACGCGCCTGCGCTACAGCGACACCGGGATCCGATGGGGCTTCGCCCCCTACTCCGCCAGCAGCGACCGCTACGAGGACTCCCTGCTACCCACCGGCACTTCGCCGGCAGCCCCGAAGACGCCCCCGACTGCGTCTGCCAACTCCGTCTCGCCACCCCAGACATCTGACGATCCGCCACACAGAACCGGCCCCGGCGGTCAACCACCGAAGGGCTTCCGGAGCCGGCCACAAGCCCAGCGGCAGACAGAACCCAGCAACCGGCCCCGTCACACCATGACACGCTTGTGGTAGTTCACCCGGTCGAGGTCGCGCACCTCGACGGTCACCTGAACGGTCAAGCCGGGCACCGGCGAAAGATAGCGGCTGGCCGTCTCCAAGGCGATACGACCCAGCTCTTGCTTGGTCTCAGGTGTGCGGCCCGACAGGATCGCAAGCTCCACGTGGATCATCGCGTTGCTCCCGGAGTCCTCGCCTATGACGCTCTCCTCGCTTACGTAGAACCTCGTCTTGAAGTCGTCCAGAGGACCTTCGAGGAGGTCCGCCGCCGGGGCGTGCAGAGCAAGCGCGAAGCCTCGCCGGTCGAAAGCGTCGGTCAGCTCGGCGGAGTACTCAACGGTGATCTGCGGCATGAGGAACTCTCAGGTGAGACGATTGTCAAAGCGTTGGCCCTGGGAGCATAGCCAACCGAGGGGCGCTGTCACGTTGGCGGGTGCTTGACCGTCTGACGGTCTGTCGGGTGTGGTGATGGCTCGCGGTGCGCGAGAGCGCGCAGTGGCCGAACGGCACCAATGGCTACAAGCGCCGGGCATTCCCCCCTGGGCCTCCGAGCACCTGGACATGCTCCGCGTCTCCCTCGACGGCGGCCCCGCCGAGGCCCACGACCGCATCCGCCGCGCCGGCTCCTTCACCGCCGCCTTCGACACCATCGCTTGGGGCCCTCGGCCGCAGGATCCCCTTCGGCGCTACCTGCACGCTCACCGGTGAGAACATCGCCACCATCCCCGCCCTGGCCGAGCACCTGCGCGACCTCGGAGCCCGCGACCTGATGCTCCACATCCGCCCGACCTTGCCCTGCCCGGCCCAGCACCGCGCGCAGGTCGTGCCCGTCGAGGAGCTCCATGACGAGGTAGAGGAGCCCGTCCTGCTCTCCGCTGTCGAAGACCTGGACGATGCCCGGGTGCTGCAAGGCCGCCATGACCCGCGCCTCGCGGTGGAACCGGGCCACCGCCTCGCCGTTCCCCGCAGCCCGGCTCGCGGGCAGCAGCTTGACCGCGACCCGCCGCCCGAGCCGCCGCCCGAGCCGCCGGTCCGCGGCCCGCCAGACCTCGCCCATGCCGCCGCGGCCCAGCAACACCTCCAGCCGGTACCGGCCGTCGACTCGACGCCTTCGCCGATCTCCTCTTCGAGACCGCCTGCGCGCTCGCCGGGGACATCGTCGCCGTGATCGGCCCCGAAACCGTGAAACACCAGCCGCCCGGGTGACAGCCTTCAGCGGTGTTCGGGGTTCTCGAAGTCGAAGCGGCAGCCGGCGTCCCACTCGGAGCGCTGGTTGCCGTACGCCGGGATGCCGCCGGCGTCCTTGAGCATGCGGGCGAGGTGGAGCTGGTTCCACGTCATGAACGTGGTGTTGCGGTTGGTGAAGTCGTTCTCCGGACCGCCCGACCCCGGGTCCAGGTACGACGGGCCCGGGCCCGCCTCCCCCACCCAACCCGCGTCCGCCTGTGGCGGGATGACGTAGCCCAGGTGCTGCAGGCTGTAGAGCACGTTCATCGCGCAGTGCTTCGCGCCGTCCTCGTTGCCCGTGATCAGGCAGCCGCCCACGCGACCGTAGTAAGCGTACTGGCCCTCGGAGTTGAGGATCGACGAGCAGGCGTACAGCCGCTCGATCACCTTCTTCATCACGGAAGAGTTATCTCCCAGCCACACAGGACCAGCTAGCGTGAGGATGTCGGCGGCCATCACCTTCGAGTAGATGACGGGCCACTCGTCCGTTTCCCACCCGTGTTCGGTCATGTCCGGCCAGACGCCCGTCGCGATGTCGATGTCGACCGCCCGTAGCACCTCGACCTCGACGCCCTGGCGTTCCAGGATGCCGGTGCTCACGTCGATGAGGCCCTGGGTGTGGCTGCGCTCCGGGGAGCGCTTGAGCGTGCAGTTGATCACCAGGGCGCGCAGGTCGGCGTAGGACGTCGTCGGGTCCGGCACGGGGTCCTCCCTCGGGGTGGTGGGGAGGCCGGGGCGTTGGACTCCCCGCACAGCTCACCAGGTCGGAGGCGCGGGCGCGCGCGGGGCTGGGCCGGTTGCCTGATGGGTCTCGAGGATCCGGAGGGTCAGACGCGCAGGCGCAGGGTGTCGCTCGGGGTGCGGCGGTAGGCGTCGCGGTAGAGGCCGGCGAAGTGGCCGGGGTGGGCGAAGCCCCAGCGCATCGCGACCTCGGTCACCGTCGTGGTGCCCGGGTCGGCGGCGAGGAGGTCGCGGTGGGCCGCGTCGAGGCGGACGCGGCGCAGGTAGGCGAGCGGGGTGGTGTCCAGGTGGCGGCGGAAGGCGTACTGCAGGGCCCTCGGGGTGACGAAGGCGGCCGCGGCGATCTCGGCGAGGGTGATATCCCGTTCGGCGTTCGTCTCGATGTACGCGACCGCCTTGCGCAGCGTGGTGGACGTGGCGTCGGTGCGGTCGGCGGGGGCGGCGTCGTCGCGGGCGGTGTGGGGCAGGGCGGCCAGGGTCGCGGCCGCCAGGTGCTGGGCCGCGGTGGCGAGGAGCAGGCCGTTCGCGCAGGCGGCCGGGTTGTCGAGGACGTGGTCGCGGACGTAGGCGACGGCGGCGCCCAGTTGCCGGTTGGCGGCCTCGTCGACGGCGCGGAGCCCGGTGAGGCGCACCGGGCCGCGTCCGGTGGCACCGGTGGGCGCGAAGGCGTCCAGCAGGCTGCTGTCGAACATGGCGATCGTGTAGCCGGCCGCGCGGACCTCGCCCTGGTAGGGCGCCTCCGGTGGGGCGATGAGGAAGGTCTCGCCGGGGCCGAACACCGTTTCGCGGCCGCCGGTCCGGTCGGCGAGGGTGCCGGTGTGCATGGTGATCAGGCACACCCGGCCGAGGCTGTCGGCGTTGTAGGCCATGTCGTACCCGAAGGACAGCCGGTCCACGGTGAGCGGGCCCACCGCGCGACGGCTGATGCTCGCCCTGGCGTCCTCCACCGACTTCGCGATGCGCATCGGCGTGTAGGCCGTGGAGAGGAACTCCTGCGTGGCCTCCACGCTCGCGCTGTCGAAGGACAACGTCTCGACCATCGTCACCATCCAACCGTCGGTGTGTCGGCCTCGTCCGCACACCCGGCGCCGAGGCTACGCGCCCGGAGGTGTTACGGAAAAACGGGCCGGTCGCGGCAGGGCCCGTTTCGCTCCGGCGGCTGCTCGGACGCGCGGTACTTCGCTCCCGGAGCTGTGGACGGACACCGCGGTGCACCAGCGTTGGACGTGCACCCGTCCCGGGGTGCCGCGCCCCGCCGGGAGGGACCGCTTGACCTCGCACCCAGCCCTGCCCGCCCGTCCCCCGTGCTCCGGCGCGGGGCTGTGCGCGCAGGTCGCGGAGCTCGCGGCGGAGGTCGAACGGCAGTCCCGGGACGGGGTGTTGGAGCTCACCGCGGCGGACGCGGCGCTGGCCGGGAAGCTCGCCGACGACCTGGCGGAGGCGGTGGGACCGGCCGCCGGGCAGGCGCGGCTGCCGTTCGTCGAGCGCCTGGAACGCCTGCGCGAGGCCCTCGCCGCCCTCGCCCTCGGGATCGCCCGTTCGCACGGCCGGCTGGCGTGGTGCCTCGCCCGTGCCGGCGTCCTCCTCGCGCCCGTGCTGCAGTGGCGCCACCCGGACTCCGAGCAGCCGCAGGCCTTCGGCACCGTCGTGCTGCCGACGCCCGAGGAGCTCTCCGACGCCGAGGACGCCGTGCGTCGCCTGCACGCGGCCCTCACCCGCACCGGCGCGGCGGCCGCCGGTGCGCAGGACGGCCCGCGAGCGAGCGCGGACGGGCCGTCGACGACGGGCCCGGAGGCCGTCGTCTGAACCGGTGCGCCGAGCGGCCGGCCATCGTGCGCGCGACCGTGCGCACCGCCATACACTGCGGACACCGCCATGCACTGCGGACACTGCCATGCGCGCCACCGTGCACACCACTGCGGGCACGACCTCGTGCGGACCCCGGCTTGGGCTCGGCAGGATCGGGCAGACGCGTGACGATCGCCGACCCGACGACGAGGAGGTCCACCATGGCCGAGCCGGCGTACACGAAACCGTCCGGACAGCCGGCAGCGGCGGCACCCGGAGTGATCACCACCGACGTCCCCGCGCGCCTCGACCGCCTGCCGTGGTCCCGCTGGCACTGGCGGATCGTCATCGGCCTGGGGACCGTCTGGATCCTGGACGGTCTGGAGGTGACGATCGTCGGCAACATGGCCGCGCGCCTCGCCCAGCACGACAGCGGAATCTCCATCACCACCGCCCAGGTCACGACCGTCGCCGCCGCCGTCTACGTGGCCGGCGCCTGCAGCGGCGCCCTGTTCTTCGGCTGGCTCACCGACCGCCTCGGCCGCAAGAAGCTCTTCATGCTCACCCTCGGCGTCTACCTCGCCGCGACCGCCGTCACCGCCGTGTCCTGGACGGCGTGGTTCTTCTTCCTCTGCCGCTTCTTCACCGGCTTCGGCATCGGAGGCGAGTACGCGGCGATCAACTCCGCGATCGACGAGCTGATCCCCGCCCGGGTGCGCGGCCGGATCGACCTGATCATCAACGGCAGCTTCTGGGTCGGCGCCGCCGTCGGTGCCTTCGCCTCCATCGCCCTGCTCAACACCTCCTTCTTCGCCAGCGACGTCGGCTGGCGGCTCGCGTTCGGCATCGGCGTCGTCCTGGGTGTGGTCATCCTGCTCGTGCGCAGGCACGTGCCGGAGAGCCCGCGCTGGCTGTTCACCCACGGCAGGGCCGAGGAGGCCGAACGGATCGTGGCGGAGGCCGAACGGACGATCGAGGAGCAGAGCGGACGGCCGCTGCCGCCCGTCGACGAGGGGCCCATCCGGATCCGCGAACGCGGGCCGCTGGGGTTCGTCACGATCGCGCGCACCCTGGTCTCCCAGTACCCCAGCCGCACGACCCTGGGGCTGGCGCTGTTCATCGGCCAGGCCTTCCTCTACAACGCCATCACTTTCGGCTACGCCACCATCCTCACGCTCTACTTCGCCGTCCCCGAAGGCGACACCGGCTACTACTTCGCGGTCATCGCGGTCGGCAACTTCCTCGGTCCCCTGATGCTCGGCCACCTCTTCGACACGGTCGGCCGCAAACCGATGATCGCCGGGACGTACATCGGCTCCGGGCTTCTGCTGTTCGCCACCGCCGCCCTCTTCCAGCGGGGCTCGCTCTCCGCCGTGACGATGACCGCCTGCTGGACCGCCGTGCTCTTCCTCGCCTCGGCGGGCGCCAGTTCCGCCTACCTGACGGTCAGCGAGATCTTCCCGCTGGAGACCCGTGCCCTGTGCATCGCCTTCTTCTACGCCGTCGGCACCGCCGTCGGGGGCATCACGGGACCGTTGCTGTTCAACGGACTCGTCGGCAGCGGCAGGGTCTCCGACACCACCCTCGCCTTCTCCATCGGCGCCGCGCTCATGACGGTCGCCGGGCTCGTCGAGGCCGCCATCGGCGTCCGGGCGGAGAAGCGCAGCCTGGAGTCCCTGGCCGAGCCGCTGAGCGCCGTCCGGACGGAGGCCTGAGGGATGAGCGGTTTCGACGCCTTCACGGCGTTGCTGGACTATCCGGTGTACGTCGTGACGGCGGCCGGGCCGGAGCCGGCCGGGTGCCTGGTCGGGTTCGCCGGGCAGTGCTCGATCGTGCCGGTGCGCTTCACGGTGTGGTTGTCCAAGGTGAACCGCACCCACGCCGTCGCCCTCGGCGCAGAAGTGCTCGGCGTCCACCTGCTCTCGGCCGGCCACGGGCTGGCCGAGCTGTTCGGCGGCCGGACGGGCGACGACACCGACAAGTTCGCCGGCACGGCGTGGCACCGGGGCCCGTACGGCGTACCGCTGCTCGACGACGCTCCGGCCCGGTTCGTCGGCGGTGTGCTCGCCCGGTTCGACGGGGGCGACCACACCGGCTTCCTCCTGGAGCCGCTCCACGTCCAGGTGCCCTCGCCAGGGGCACCGGTGCTCTCGTACCGCGACGTGGCGGACATCGACCCCGGGCATCCGGCGTGACGGGGCGCCCGGCGGCCCGGACGGCGGGCCCGACGGCGGGGCCTTCCGGTCAAGGTCGCGATCGGGTCCCGGTCCCGGTCGCGGTCACGTCCCGGCCGGCAGGCCGGCGTGCCCGGAACCGGTGCCGCCCGCCCGGTTCGAAACCGGGATTTCGGGGCAGCCGCCTGATGTCCCAGCGGCCGACGATTCGGGAAGGCGAGGGAACGATCCATGACCACGCACGACGACAACGGGGCCCGGCCCGACGAGGCGGCCCAGGAGCGGTCCGCCGAGGAACGTTCGATCACGGCGCCCACTCCGGCCGACGTCCGGCGCAAGGCCGAGGGGGAGGTCGGCACCCGGGCGCGGTCCGCCGAGGAGCGGTCCATCACGGCGCCCACACCAGCCGACGTCCGGCGCGGCACCGGTACGGACGACGACGGGGACGACGAGGCCCCGGAGCCGCCCGCAGCGGACACGGTGGCGCCCTGAGGGGCCTGCCGCGCGGAGGCCCCCGCGCGCGATCCCGTCCGCGCAACGGCGTCCACGCAATAGCGCCGCGCCCGCCCGGTGACCGTCGCCGGGCGGGCGCGGCGCGCCCCGCCGGGTTTCGGCACGGATCCCGGCCACCCCGAATTCCCGTCCGGAGACCCGTCCGGAGAATGGAGAACCCCGCATGACCGTGGCCACCTGCCGGTCCACCACCGTCACACTGCCCGAAGGCCCGTTCCCGCACGTCTGCCTGGAGGCGCGGCTGCGGTTCGACGCCTCGCTGCCGTACGCGGTGTGCCTGGCCTTCCCACCGGTCGGGAACGAGGACGAGGTCCAGTGGTTCTTCGCCCGCGACCTGCTGAACGAGGGCCGCCACGCGCCCACCGGCCACGGGGACGTGACGGTCGCCCCAGGACCGGAGGGCCGGGTCCTGGTGACCTTGCGCACGCAGGACGGGCGGGCCGTGATCAGCATCCCCTCGGACGCGGTGACCGCGTTCCTCCTGGACTCCTTCAACCTCGTGCCGGCGGGGAGCGAGAGCGGCCACCTCGACATCGACGCCGCCCTCGACCGGATGCTCCGATGACCCTCCCGCGACGATGACCCTCCCGCGACGGACGCATGGTCCCCGCCCGGCGGGGTACACGGCCGCACATGGCGGTCCCGGTCCCACACCCCTCCCCCCGCGGCCGGGGCCGCCCCCGGAGCGGAACGGCTCCCCGACGCCCGTCGAACGGAAACGGAGAAGACCATGGCCACGCAACCGCTCACGACCGTTGCCGACTCCAGCCCGTCCGTGCTCGCCGTCGTCGTGCCCGCGCTGGTCGTCGCCGCGGTGCTGATCGGCGCGTTCGCCTGGGGCAGCCTCCGCGTCGCACGGAGGCTGCCCCCACGATCGCCCAGGGGCGCTGCCGCGGGGCGCGCCGACTCCTGGCGCACCCCCGACGGCGAGGGCCCGCACCACCACGGGCGCAAGCCCGCCGAGCGCGAACCCGGCCGCCACCGCCGGTGAGCGGCACGGGAGCCCGGTGCTGACGATGATCGGACGCGGTGACGCACGTCAGTAGTAGTGGCGACGTCCACCGATGGCGTGTCCGAGGGCTCCGGCGACCCACAGGACGAGGCCGATGGCGACCAGGATGACGCCGATGGTCCACAGGAACGGGAGCCCGACGACGAAGCCGATGATGAGCAGGATGACGCCGAGGACGATCACGATGTCCTCCCTCAGGTGACGGGACGGTGGGTCGGGAGGGCGGCCGCGGCGCGTCGACGCCGCGGCCGCCCCCGGGTGGGGGGTCGTTTCTCCGGCCGCACCCATGAAGCGCGCATACCGCTTTCCCGGCTCCGCAAACACGCGTGAGGCCCCGGCGTTCCCGGGGCCTCACGCACACCTCACGGCATCACGCGGCGGACGGGACCGGACCGCTGGTGAACAGCGCCCGGCGCTCCCCCTCGGTCAGCCCGCCCCAGACGCCGTACGGCTCGCGCTCGGCGAGCGCGTGGCGCCGGCACTCCACCCGCACCTCGCAGCCGGCGCAGACGGCCTTCGCCGCCTCCTCGCGCTCCTTCGCGGCGACGCCCTCCTCCTCGGGTGCGGGGCGGAAGAGCACGCCGCTGTCGGCGGCGTGGCAGGCCCCCTCCGGCTCACGGCTCCAGTGGTCCTCGCGCGTCTCGGGGGACTCGGGAGACACGGGTGCTTCGGGCAGGCGGGCGATGTCGGCCACGGGGGCTCCATCCGGTCGAGGTGGGTCGAGGTGGTCTGTCCCGGTCGTCTAACCCCGTCCCGCGCGTTCATGCCTGCCCGCACCACGCCGCCGCCGCCGCTCCTCAGCGGCGGTGACGGCCCGCGCTCCGTCTGGCGACCAGCGCGCACCGGCCGGTCCCGCGCGCCGGCAGGAAGAGGCGGGCGACTTCGCGGCCCAGGTTCACGCCGATGGCGAGGGCCATCGCCATGGCCGCGGCGTGCCCGATGCCGCTCACTCCCGCCTCCGGTTCGCCCCGGACGAAGGCGATCATTCCGAAGTACAGGACCGAGCCGGGCAGCAGCGGCCCCAGGGCGGCGATGACGAACGGCAGCGCGGAGCTGCCCCGGTGCCGGGCCATGAGCCGGCCGGACAGGCCCACCAGCACCGCGGCGAGACCGGTGGCCATGACGGGCTCCCCACCTGCGTGCACCAGCACGCCGTAAGTCGCCCAGCCCGCACCGCTGTTCAGCATGACGCCGGGCAACGTGCGCGGCTCGGTGTTGAGCAGCACGGCGAACGACAGCGCGAGCAGCAGCGCCGCCACCAGCTGGAGCGGCGGGTTCGACGAGGACGGGACGCTCTGGGCCGCCAGGTCGGCGCCGTTGTTCACGCCGATGTAGAGCACGCTCATCACCCCGACCACCACACCCGCCATCAGGTACAGCGCCTCCAGCAGCCGTGCGGCGGCGGTGAGGTAGAAGCCCGTGAGGCCGTCCTGCACCGCTGCGACCATGGGCCACCCGGGCAGGAACGCGTACAGCCCGCCGGTGATCACCACCGAGCCGCGCAGGTGGAGTTGGTTGAAGGACAGCAGGATGCCGACGGCCGCGGCCGGTGTCGCGGCCGAGGCGATCCGGTAGAACTCCGGCAGGCCGTGCCGCCCGACCAGGGCGGCGAGCCGGTCGCCCGCCACGGCCGCGACGACGGCGCTGACGAACACCAGCCAGGCCCTGGCGTCGGCCCGGCCGCCGACCAGCAGCGTCGCGGTGCCGGCCAGCAGGCCGGAGGACAGGACGAGGAGCCAGGCCGGGTAGCGGCGGCAGTCCCGGTGGACGGCCCGCAGACGGCGGTGGGCGTCGTCCACGCCGACTCCGCCGGCGGTGATGTCGGTGACCAGCCGGAAGAGCGCCGCGAGCCGCGCGCAGTCCCCGGCGGGGTGGCGCACCGACCGCTCGGCCGTCACCGGCGGCTCGCCGGGGCCCGGCTGGTAGGAGATCGCCACCCGGGTGAAGGTGACCTGGGGATCGCACGGGCGGACCCGGTAGGTCCAGGTGACGGCGAACATGGCCGCCTCGACGTCCTCCGCGGCCTCGCCGCAGGCCAGCATCTGCTCCCCCACCAGGAGCGCGAGGTCCAGTGCCACGCCCGCCACGGCGGGCTCCGGCCCGTCCGCGGGGGCGCCGTCGCCGTCGCCCAGCGGACGGGCCGTGGTCGGGGTGCGCAGCAGCGGCAGCATCCGGTCGGGCCAGGGCACGGCTCCGCCGGGGGCCGTACCGCCGCCCTCCACCCCGTCGGGGCCGGGGTCCGGCCGGGGCGGCGCGGGTCTGCCGCCGGGATCCGCCCCCGGGGGCCCGCCCTGCACCGGCACGCGCCGATCCTCCGTCCCTCCGGGGCCTTCCGCCCCGGCCCGCGCACCGAACTGCTCGTGTTCCGGCATGGTCGCTCCCTGCACCACCCCCACGTGACGACGCTTCGCTCTCACTCGATTACCCGGAGCGATCACTTCGTGAACGTTGCGCCCGGAGCGCGGCCCGACCGTTCGCGCCCGGCATTCGGGGGACGGCCCGACCGTTCGCGCCCGGCATTCGGGGGACGGTCCGCCACCGGCCTCCGGCGCCGTTCTGCGGAATACCGGACATACCCCCGCGAAGACGGGGCACAAGGACCGGCGGCACACCGCCTACCGAGGAGGTCGAACCATGGTCCCGCTCCTGCTGGTCCTTCTGCTCGCCCTGATCCTGTTCGGCGCCGGCTTCGCGCTCAAGGTGCTGTGGTGGGCAGCCATCTTCGTGCTGATCGTGTGGCTGCTCGGATTCGTCGCACGGGGCACGTCGGCGGCCGGTGGACGGAGCCGCTGGTACCGCTGGTAGCCGCTCAGTAACACCGGCCGGCGCTACCGGCCGCTCCCCGCGGTGGGGCCGTCCGATCCGGGCGGCCCCACTGCGCGTCCGCGTGCACGCCCGGGGCCTCGCTCAGCACGTGCGGCTGACGGTGGCAGCCACCAGCCCCTCGACCAGACCCTTCCTGCCCCGCTCGCGGCACCAGCGGCGCTGCCGGTCGGCGCCGCTGCCGAGGCGTTCGAGGCCGCGCCACAGCTCGGCCACCCGGCCGGTGTCCCCCGCCGCCGCGAGACCGGGGGCGACGTGGGCCCGCAGCTCCTCGACGACGGCCCCGGCCGGACGGGCCGTGCCGTCGGACGGGGAGACCAGCCGGCCGTGCAGCCCGGTGCGGGCGGCGTGCCAAGTGGCCGCGCGCAGCAGTTCGTCGGGGGTGTCGGGACGCGGGCGCCCGGCCCGTTCGGCGAGGACCGCCGAGGCCGCCAGCGCCCGGATCAGGCCGGCGAACAACTCCGCGTCGGCGACGGTCAGTTGGACGTCCGTCGCGCGGACCTCCACGGTCGGGTAGCGACGGGACAGCCGGGCCTGCCAGTAGAGCTGGCCCTCGTCGGCGATGACCCCGGCGGTCCGCAGCGCCGCCACCCGCCGCCGGTGGTCGGCCGCGTCGCGGAAGGCCGGCGGCGGGCCGCTGACGGCCCACTGGTCGAAGTGGACCGTCCGCCAGCTGGCGAACCGGGTGTCGGCGCCGCGCCAGAACGGCGAGTTGGCGCTCAGCGCGATCAGCACCGGCAGCCACGGGCGCAGCCGCACCAGGACGCCGAGGCGCTCCTCCTCGTCGTGGACGCCGACGTGGACGTGCATGCCGTTCAGCATCAGGTCGTCCACCAGCGCGGGCGCCTGGCTGCGGGCCCGCCGGTAGCGTTCGCCGTCCGTGACGGGCACCCGACCGGCCGGGCCGAACGGCGCCGACCCGACCGGGACCACCCGGCACCCGTGCTGCGCGGCGGCCGCGTTCAGGCCCGCGCGCACCCTGGTGAGGTGACGGGCCACGTCGGCGAGGTCCTCGCACACCGGCGTCGCCGTCTCCACCTGGACCTGCAGCAGTTCGTGCTGGGCCTCCGCGGGCCGCAGCGCGGCCGCCAGGGAGGCGGTGGCCAGGACCTCGGCCGCGCGGGGCAGCGGCACGCCGTCCCGGGGGTCGACCAGCAGGTACTCTTCCTCGACTCCGAGTGTCAGCATGCCCGCACCGCTACCCCGAAGCGCCGATCGCACACGGGCCGGTCGCACACGGGCCGGCGGCGCACGGGCCGGTGGCGCACGGCGCCGGTCGCAGGTGACACGGCGGGTGGGACTACGCGTCCCGGAGCCGCGCGGCGTCGAACTCGGCCCAGATCGTCTTGCCGAGGGCGTGCGGCTCGGCGCCCCAGCGGTCGGCGATGCGCTGCACGATGAACAGGCCGTGGCCGCCCGGCAGGGCGGGGTGGTGGGGCTCGCGCGGGGCGGGCAGGTCGGTGCCGCGGTCGCTGACCCCGATCCGCAGCCGGGTGCGGGTGAGGTCGAGGACGAGCTCCAGCGGGCCGCCGCCGTGCAGCACGGCGTTGCCGACGAGTTCGGCGACCACCAGGACGACGTCCTCGGTGATCCCCCCGGCGGCACCCGGTGGCCCGGAGGCCGGGCACCAGTCGCCGAGTGCCCGGGCGGCGTGGGCCCTGGCCCGCGCGACCGGCGCGGGGAGCCCGGCGAGGGGCAACCGCCTCCGCTGCCCGCCGACGGGCAGGAGGGGCCGCGCCCGGAGCGGGCCGCCGTCCAGTGCTCCCCGGCTCATCGACATGTGCGGGCACCCTTTCGGATCGACGATGCTTTCGCGGCCCGGTTTCCCGGCAGCCTTCGGATTATGCCTGCCCCCTCCCCCGTCCGCGCCCGGAAGGGGGAGGTTCCGGGGCCGCGCTCTTCAGGACTCCAGGGCCGCCTCGACCGAGTCGTGGATCGAGAACACCGTGCGTGCGCCGGTGAGTTCCAGAACGCGCATGACGGTCGGCGCCACCGCCGCCAGCCGCAGGTCCAGCCCCACCTTCTCGGCCTCGATGCGGGTCCTGAGCAGGAGGTTCAGCCCGGAGGAGTCGCAGAAGGCCACCTCCCGCAGGTCGATGACGACGGCGGCCGGTCGCCGCGCGACGAGTGCGGCGAGCGTCTCGGCGGCCGCGGCCAGCGTCTCCACGTCGAGGTCGCCCACGAGCGCGCACACGAGGGCTCCGGTTCCCGTGGCGCGGCTGCGCACCTCCAGGCCTGGCCTGGGCGCGGTGACCACCGGGCCGGTGACCGCCCGGTCGTCGTCGAACGGCAGCATGGTCGTTCCCCTCCTGTCCCGTGACGGCACGACGGCGGCCTGGTACCCCGGATCGGGCGATCGATGCGGCCGCCGGCCGTGAAGATTTCATGGAGGACGCTCCCGCGCAGGAAGCGGCGCGAAAACGTTCCCGCCCAGGTGGCAGCCGTTTCCCGGTCGCGCGCGCCCTGCGGTAGCCTCCGTGGCGGTACCCACCGCCCCTGGAGCAGCGACCGGCACCGCACGGTCGGCCCCGGGGGTGCGCACGACCGGATGCGGGCCCCGGCCCGGCGTTCTACGGAGGCGACGTTCGATGGCTGGTCCCACCACGTCCAACGGCTCGCGGAACGGGCCGGGCACCGCGCTGGTGAACGAACCCGAGCTCCGGCAGCTGCTCGCGGGCCTCACCGCCGTCCGGGACGGCGACTTCAGCACCAAGCTGCCCGGTGACGCGCACGGGCTGCTGGGCGAGATCGCCTCCGTGTTCAACGGGATGGTCGACCAGCTCTCGCACTTCACCTCGGAGGTCACCCGGGTCGCGCGGGAGGTCGGCACCGACGGGCGGCTCGGCGGCCAGGCGCAGGTGCCGGGGGTGTCGGGCACCTGGGCGGACCTCACCGACTCGGTCAACGCGATGGCGGGCAACCTCACCTGGCAGGTCCGCGGCATCGCCCAGGTGACCACGGCGGTGGCCCGCGGCGACCTCACCCAGAAGATCGAGGTCGACGCCCGGGGCGAGATCCTGGAGCTGAAGAACACCGTCAACACGATGGTCGACCAGCTCTCCTCCTTCGCCGGGGAGGTGACGCGCGTGGCCCGCGAGGTCGGCACCGACGGACGGCTCGGCGGCCAGGCCCGCGTCGAGGGCGTCTCGGGCACCTGGCGGGACCTCACCGACTCGGTGAACTCGATGGCGGGCAACCTCACCGGCCAGGTCCGCGCGATCGCCCAGGTGGCGACCGCGGTCGCCGAGGGCGACCTGTCGCAGAAGATCACCGTCACCGCCCGGGGCGAGATCCTGGAGCTGAAGGAGACCATCAACACGATGGTCGACCAGCTCTCCTCGTTCGCCGACGAGGTGACGCGCGTGGCCCGCGAGGTCGGCACCGAGGGCCGGCTGGGCGGCCAGGCGAAGGTCGGCGGCGTCTCCGGCACGTGGAAGCGGCTCACCGAGAACGTCAACGAGCTCGCGGGCAACCTGACCCGGCAGGTCCGCGCGATCGCCGAGGTCACCAGCGCCGTCGCGGCCGGCGACCTCACCCGCTCGATCACGGTGGACGCCTCCGGCGAGGTCGCCGACCTCAAGGACAACATCAACTTCATGGTGGAGTCCCTGCGCGAGACCACGCGCGCCAACGAGGAGCAGGACTGGCTCAAGACCAACCTCGCCCGCTTCTCCGCCCTGATGCAGGGCCGGCGCGACCTCGGTGTCGTCGCCGAGTCCGTCATGGACGAACTCGCCCCGCTGGTCGACGCGCAGTGCGGCGCCTTCTACCTCGCCGAGGACGGCCCCGAGGGCACGACGCTCCAGCTCGTCGGCTCCTACGCGTTCCCCGACGGCGAGCGCCCCACCCGCTTCCGCCTCGGCGAGTCCTTCGTCGGCCAGGCCGCGCGCAGTCGGCGCACCATCAGCGTCGACGCCCTGCCGCCCGGGTACCTGGCGGCCTCCTCCGGTCTCGGGCGCAGCGAGGCGCTGTCGCTGATGGTGCTGCCGATCGTGGTCGAGGAGCAGGTCCTCGGCGTGATCGAGCTGGCCTCCGTACAGCCGTTCACCCAGGTCCACCGGGACTTCCTGGACCAGCTCATGGAGACGATCGGCGTCAACGTCAACACCATCATCGCCAACGCCAGGACCGACGAGCTGCTCGGCGAGTCCCAGCGGCTGACCGCCGAACTCCAGGCGCGCTCGGCGGAGTTGCAGGCCCGACAGGAGGAACTCCAGGTCTCCAACGCCGAACTGGGCAACAAGGCCGAGCTCCTGGCCGCGCAGAACCGCGACATCGAGACCAAGAACCTGGAGATCGAGCAGGCCCGCCAGGAACTGGAGGAGCGCGCCCACCAGCTGTCCCTCGCCTCGAAGTACAAGTCGGAGTTCCTGGCCAACATGAGCCACGAACTGCGCACCCCGCTCAACAGCCTGCTGATCCTGGCCCAGTTGCTCGCCCAGAACCCCACCCGGAACCTGACCGCCAAGCAGGTCGAGTACGCGGGCATCATCCACTCGGCCGGCTCCGACCTGCTCCAGCTGATCAACGACATCCTCGACCTGTCCAAGATCGAGGCCGGGAAGATGGACCTGAGCGTCGACGCGGTGCCGCTGCACTCGCTGCTCGACTACGTGGAGGCCACCTTCCGCCCGATGACCGGGCAGAAGAACCTCGCGTTCGCCGTCCGGACGGCACCCGGGGTGCCCGGCGGGCTGCGCACGGACGACTACCGGCTGCGCCAGGTCCTGCGCAACCTGCTGTCCAACGCCGTGAAGTTCACCGAGCACGGCCGGGTCGAGCTGCGCATCGAGCCCGCCACCGAGGCCGAACTGCCCGACGGCGTCCGGCGCGGCGGCCCGGTGCTCGCGTTCCGCGTCACCGACACCGGCATCGGCATCGCGCCGCAGCACCTGGAGACCGTCTTCGGCGCCTTCCAGCAGGCCGACGGGACCACCAGCCGCAAGTACGGCGGCACCGGCCTCGGACTGTCCATCAGCCGCGAGATCGCCTACCTGCTCGGCGGCGCGATCACCGTCGAGAGCACGCTGGGCCGTGGCACCGTCTTCACCCTCTACCTCCCGGTCGAGCACTCCGAGGTCGCGGGGGGCGAGCCCGCGGCGGTGCCCAGGCCGCCGGGCGGCTTGGTCCCGGGGCCGGCCGCGGAGCAGGACCACGATCCGGCCGACCGCGCCCACCCCGAACGGCCGCGGCGCCTCCTCGTGGTGGAGAGCCGGCCCAACGGCCTGCTGACGCTGGTGGCCGAGAACGCCGTCGCCGACCTGGCCCGCTACTCCGCCGGCCACCGGCAGGTCGAGATCGTCACCGCCGTCGGTGCCCAGGAGGCGGCGAGCGCCCTCGCCACCGCGCCCTGCCACTGCGTCGTCCTGGAGCTGGACCTGCCGGACGGGACGGCCGCGACCCTCCTCGCCGAGCTGGAGGGCGACCCGGCCCTGCACACCGTCCCGGTGCTGACGCACAACAACCGGGGCGTCACCGCCGAGCACGCCGACGCCGTCCGCCGGCAGGGCGACCGGCCGCTGGAGCTCATCTCCAGCCTCGACGAGCTGCGCGAGCGCATCGCCCTGCACATGAGCGCCGACCGCCCCGGCGGCGCCCTGTCGTCGAAGCGCGGTCAGGAGCGGGTGGCGCCCTGGAGCCCCGGCGGCGAGGCGGCGCTCGCCGGCCGGACCGCGCTCGTCGTCGACGACGACGACCGCAACCTCTACGCGATCACCAGCATCCTGGAACTGCACGGCATGCGGGTGCTCCAGGCCGAGAACGGCCGCGCCGCGCTGGAGTCCCTCACCGCCCACCCCGGGATCGACGTCATCCTGATGGACGTGATGATGCCCGAGATGGACGGGTACACGGCCACTGCGGCGATCCGCGCGATGCCCGAGCACGAGGGGCTGCCGATCATCGCCGTCACCGCCAAGGCCATGATCGGCGACCGCGAGAAGAGCCTGGCGGCGGGCGCGAGCGACTACATCACCAAACCGGTCGACGCGGACGAGGTGATCAGCCGCATCACCCACCACCTGACGCGGTAGACGCATACCGGAGCAGCGGTCCAGACCCCAGGAGCCACCACCGTGCAGCAGCCCCACGAGCCCCTCGCCACCGGACGCCCCCCGGCGGCCGAGCCGGGAGCCCCCAGGGTCGGTGCGCAGCGCAGCGCGGCCGGCGGCGGAGGCGGCATCGGCACCCCCGGCGCGGCCGGCGGCAGCGGCACCCCACCGGACCAGGAGCCCGACCGCACCGCGGCGGCCGTGGGCCTGCTCGCGAGCACGGTGGAGCGACTGCGCCAGGAACTGGACCAGGCACAGGCAGGATCGGCGGGCCGGGCCGTCGTCGAGATGGCCGTCGGCGTGCTGGTGGAGCGCCTGCGCTGCGCGCCCACGGAGGCGGCCCGGCAACTGGAGCTCCTCGCCGAGCAGGCGGGGGTGACGACGCTGGCGCTGGCCGCCGACCTGCTCAACCAGGCCGCGGCGGACCGGATCTCGGCGCTCGCCCGCGACTTCGTCGCCGGTGCGGCGGCCCCGCGCGAGGATCCGGTGGCGCTGCGGCTGCGGAGCACGGAGGCGGACACGATCGCGGGCGGCGACGCCGCGACGGCCGCGCGCTCGATGCTGGAGCACGCCCTGCGTCCGCTCGGCGTCGCGGCGGTGGCCGTCTGGGCGGCCCACCCCGACCTGTCCCTGTCACTGGCGGGCAGCGCCGGTTTCCCGCAGGAGGAGGCCCGGCGCTGGCGGCACGTGCCGCCGGGCGTCCCGACGCCGGCCCGCCGGGCGCTGGACGAGCGCGCGGCCGTGGGGTACCACACGCTCGCCGACGCCTCGCTCCCCTCGATCGGCCAGCACGACATCCGCGGCGGGCGGCTGGCCGTGCCGGCCGGCCTCGGCGGCCGGCTGATCGGGGTGCTGGAGATCTGCTGGCGCGAGGCGCTGCCCCGCCAGTCCCAGCCGCTGCAACGGCAGTTCGAGGCGCTCGCCGAGGTGGCCGCCGCAACGCTGGAGTCCTGGGACGAACGGAAGTCCTCGGCCGCCGACCCCGCCGACGCGCACTTCGACGAACTCCGGCAACTGACGGACGGTCTCCTCGACCCCTGTCTCGTGCTGCGGCTGGCGCCGGACGACGAGTTGCCGCCGCGGTTCGTCATCCGGCACGTCAACCCGGCCTTCGTCGACTTCGCCGGCCGTCCCAACGGCGCCATCGTCGGCACCCGCCTCCTGGAGGCGTACCCGCTGGCCGCCGAACCGGGCGGCCTGGCCGAGAAGATCGAGCACGTCTTCGCCACCGGCGAGCCCTTCCGCGCCCAGGGCATGCGCCTCGCCGCCCTCGTCGACGGGGTGCCGCTGGCCACCCGCGCCCAGGTGAGCATCAGCCGCCACGGCACCCACCTGGTGGTCGTCTGGCGGCTCGACGACGGCACCCCTCGGGTCGCGCGGCTGCTCCAGCACGCCCAGCGCCTCGGCCGCATCGGCGGCTTCGAGGAGAACCTGCGCACCCGCCAGATCGCCTGGAGCGACACCCTGTTCGAGCTCCACGGCCTGGCGCCCGGCGCCCCGCCGATCGCCCTCGACCAGCTGGCCGAGCACGCCCACCCCGACGACCGGCACACCATCGGCCGCTTCCTGCGCACCCTCCTGCACCACCGGCGGCCCGCGTCCACCGCCTTCCGCCTCCAGCGCCCCGACGGCGTCACCCGGCACATCCGCGTCGTGGCCGAGCCGGTGCGCGACCCGGGCAGCGGGCTGCGCACCGTCCGCGGCGCCTACCAGGACATCTCCGCCCAGCACTGGACGGAGGTCGCGCTCGCCGCCACCCGCGACCAGCTCGCCCAGAGCGAGCAGCAGGCCGCCGAGCGCAGCCGCCTCGCCCTCCAGCTCCAGCACGCCATCATGCCGCCCGCGCGCGGGCCCCTGGACCTGCACGACCTGCGCGTCGCCGTCCGCTACCGCCCCGCCGAGAAGGACCACCTGGTCGGCGGGGACTGGTACGACGCCCTCGCGCTGCCCACCGGCGACGTCCTGCTGTGCGTCGGCGACGTCGCCGGGCACGGCATCGAGGCCGCCACCGGCATGGTCGCGCTGCGCAACGCCCTGCGCGGCCTGGCCGCCACCGGCGCCGGCCCGGCCCAACTGCTGAGCTGGCTCAACAGCGTGACGCACCACCTCACCGACAACGTCACCGCCACCGCGGTCTGCGGCCTCTACGAACCCGCCACCCGGCGCCTGCGCTGGGCCCGCGCCGGCCACCCGCCGCCCGTCCTCCTGCGGGAGGGCCGGGCGAGCACCCTCCCGCAGGTCGGCGGCATCCTGCTCGGCGCCCTCGACCAGGCCGACTACGAGGAGGACGAGTTCGTCCTGCGGCCCGGCGACACCCTGGTGATGTACACCGACGGTCTGATCGAGCGCCGCGACGAGTCCCTCCAGGCGTCCCTGGCCAACCTCACCGCCCTCGCCGAACGCGCCCACCGGGAATCGGCGACGGGAGGGGACGGCCTGGAGGGCCACCTGGACCACCTGCTCCAGTACAGCAGCGCCGACACGGACGACGACACCTGCCTGGTCGGCGTGGCGGTCCGGTAGAGCGTGCCCTCAGCTCGTCCCGGTGCCGCCGAGGTGGTGGACCTCCGTGGTCGCGGTGCCGTCGAGGAACCGCTCGGCCACGGCATCGTCGGCGGTCGCCCCGGTTCCGCCGGGACGGGCCGGGTCGCCCCCGCGAAGAGATTCAAGCCTTGGTCAAATTTGCTGCGGTGCAACCCGATCCGCCGTGCCGCTCGTCCCTGTTCCCGTCCGGCCCGGATGCGTTCCGGGAGGCCAACGGCCGGGCGGGCGTTGATCGTGAACGAACGCTGACGCCATGCCAAGCCTCTCGATCGCCGGAATGCGGTGCCATGACAAGGATGTGCTAGTAATACGAATAATGACGCCCCTCGGGGAGGCGGGGAACCCGGGACCACACATCGGACATGGCGGCCTCGGGCCCTCACCGGGACGCCTGGGCGTCACGCACGAGGGGACCGCTGTCCATGATCCATCCCGTCCGGTTCTTCCTGCTGGGCACGATGCGGGCACAGTACGGGGACGAGGGGCTACCGGTCGGATCGCCGCTGCAGCAGGCGATGCTGGCCGCACTGTTGTTGCGCGACGGCCGGGCGGCCGGCGCCGGGGAACTCATCGAGGCACTGTGGGGCGACGAGGCGCCCGCGAGCGCGTCCGCCATGCTGCGCACGTATGCGTGGCGGTGGCGCAAGGTGCTGGAGCACGACAGCGACGCCCCGGTGATCCTCACCTCGGTGGGCGACGGTTACCGCACCGTCGTGCCGGCCGGGGCCGTGGACGCGCTGCACATGGAGAAGCTGGCCGCCGCCGCGATCGGCGCGGCGCGCGGCGGCGAGGACCCCGCGCAGGTGCGGCGGCTGTTCGCGGAGGCGCTGGAGCTGTGGGGCGGCGAGCCGCTCACCGGGGTGCCGGGGCCCTACGCACAGCAGCAGCGCACCCGGCTCAGGGAACTGCGGACCAGCCTGCTGGAGGAGCGGTGCGCCCTGGACCTTGAGCTGGGCGACACCGCCCTCGCCGTCCCGGTGCTGCGCGACCTCACCGCCGAGCACCCGCTGCGCGAGCGACCGTACGCACTCCTGATGCGGGCGCTCTACCAGAACGGCTGCCAGGCCGACGCGCTGGCGCTCTTCGACCGGGCCCGCCGGCTGCTCGCCGAGGAGCTGGGCGTCGACCCGGGCCCGGAGCTGCGCGAGATCCACCAGCGGATCCTGCGCAACGACCCCGCCCTCCTCGGCCCGGCCGCCGTGCGTCCGGCACCGGTCGTGCAGCCCGGCCCGGTACCGGCCCACCTGCCGGCCGACACGCCCGACTTCACCGGCCGGGAAGCCGAACTGGAGGCGCTGCACAGCGCGCTCGCCGCGGCCGTGCGCGAGCCGTCCGTGGACGCCGCGCTGCCCATCGCGGCGATCTCCGGGATGGGCGGAGTGGGCAAGACGGCGCTGGCCCTGCGGGTCGCCCACCGGCTGCGCGCCGGCTTCCCCGACGGCCAGCTGTACGCGGACCTGCGCGGCGACCAGGACGCGCCGGCCGACCCGAACGTCCTGCTGGCGAGCTTCCTGACGGCCCTCGGCATCGCCCCGGGCGCCGTCCCCGAAGCCCTGGAGGACCGGGCCCGGCTCTTCCGCTCGCTGCTGGACGTCCGCCGGGTGCTGGTCGTGCTCGACAACGCCCGGGACGCCGCCCAGGTCCGCCCGCTGCTGCCCGGCTCGGCCCGCTGCGCGGTCCTCGTGACCGGCCGCGCCCGGCTGTTCGGCCTGGCCACCGCCGTCCAGGTCGACCTGGACGTGTTCAGCGTCGCCGAGGCGCGCAGGCTGCTGGCCCGCACGGCCGGCGCCGAGCGGGTCGCCGCCGACCCGGCGGCCGTCGGCGAGCTGATCCGGCACTGCGGGCGGCTCCCGCTGGCGGTGCGGATCGTGGCGGCCAGGCTGGCCTCGCGCCCGTCCTGGACGGTGGCCCGGCTGGCCGACCGGATGGCCGCCGAACAGGACCGGATGGCCGAGCTGCGGCTGGGCGACCTGGCCGTGGCCGGGGCCTTCGAGTGGGGCTACCGCCAGTTGACGGCCGAGCAGGCGGACGCGTTCCGGATGGTCGCCGCGGTGTGCCGGCCGGACATCGGCGTTCCGGCCGCGGCGGCCGTCCTCGGGACCGGGCCGCGCCACGCCGAGGACCTGCTGGAGTCGCTCGTCGACGCCGGCATGCTCACCGCCCCGCGGCCCGGCCGCTACCGCTACCACGACCTGCTGCGGGTGTTCGCCCTCCAGCTCGCCGGCCCCGACGGCGCCGAGCAGAGGACCGCCGGGGAGTCGGCCGCCGACGAGGTGACCACGGCGCTGCGCCGCCAGCTGCGATTCCTGCTGGCCAACGCCACCGCCGCCTTCCAGCAGCTGGTGCCCGGCGATCCGATCGGCACCGCGCTCACCCCCGTGCCCGCCCCGGGCGCCACCTTCGAGGACGCCCAGGCGGCGGCCGACTGGGTGGCCGAGGAGTTCGAGGCGGCCATCACCGCCGTCCTCGCGACGGCGCACCGGGCGGCGCCGGCCGAGGACGTCCGCGTCGCCGCCGACCTGCTCGTCGCGCTCAGCCCGTTCGACGCCGACCCGCGCTACGAGCGCCTCACCGGCGCCGCGGCCGCCGTCGCGCAGGCGGCCGACGCGCTCGGCGACCAGCGCTCGCTGGGCCGCGCCGAGTTCATCCGCGGCAACCTCGCCGTCCAGGCGGCCCGGCTGGACGAGGCCGCCGAGCACAGCCGCCGCGCCGCCGACGCCTGCCGGGCCGGCGGCGACGTGGTGGTGCTCCAACAGGCATTGAACGACCTCGGCGTGCTCGCCCAGTTCCGGCACCGCTACCAGGAGGCGGTGCACCACTACGACGAGGCGAACTCGCTGGCCCGCGCCCTCGGCCACCGCGCCGGACAGACCGCGACGGCGCTCAACTCCGCCCTCGCCCAGGTGCGCGACGGCCGGCCCGCCGAGGCCGCCGCCGCCTGCCGCCGGCTCCTGCCCGGCCTGACCGACGCGGAGGAGTGGACCGGCCTGTCCTACGCCCTCTACGTGCTCGGCCTGGCCTCGCACGAGCTCGGCGAGCACCGGCAGGCCGTCACCGCTCTGGAGGAGTGCCTGCGGATCTGCCGGGCCGCGGGGATCCCGCTGCGCGAGGCCCAGGCCCGCTACCGCCTGGCCGACACCCTGCGCCTGCTGGACCGTCACGGGGAGGCCCTCGACCAGGCGCTGCGGGCCGTGGCCGACTGCCGGGAGCTCGCCGCCGAGCGGGACCGCGGCCACGCCCTGGTGGTCACCGCCAGGACGCTCGACGGCCTCGGCCGCACCGAGGAGGCACTCGAGCGGCTGCGCGAGGCGGAGGAACTGTTCGACGGGCTCGGACTGCCCGACGCCGAGGACGTGCGACAGGTGCTGGCCCGCCTCGACGGCTCGGCCGGCTCGGCCGACGCTCCGGAAGCCACCGGCTACGTGGTGGGCGTGGCGTAGCCCGCCGGAGCCGGAACGGCGACCCCGGCGGGCGGTGACCCCGCCGGGGTCAGGATCCGGTGTTGTTCCAGACCTTCATGTCGCGGGCCCTCCCTCGCTGCTCCCGCGCGGTTTCGTGTGGTGTTCCCCGCGCGGTTCCCCTCGCGGTGGCCGCGTGCGCGGCACCGCTTGCGGCCACAGCCTCCCAGGCCCCGATATCCGTTCGATATCCGGCGCTCTTCGCGGCACCCCCGACCTGCGCCGGAGCCGGTCCGGACGGCGTATACGGCGCGCGGATCGCACGGTGATCGGCACGGGGCAAGCTCGTGCCTCCGCGGTGAAGAGGAAACGGAGTACGGGATTTGAGCACGGTCCTCGTCAAGCGCCCGCCCCGCGCCGACGGCCCCCCGCTCCCCGAGGGGCAGATCGAACTGGCCGAGCCCCCGGTGCTGGGCGAGCCCGCCACCCCCGACCTCGGCTCCGCGCTGATGTACCTGCCGATGGGCCTGGGCGCCGGCGCCATGGTGCTGATGTTCTCCATGCGCGGCGGCGGCGCGTCGACCTACATGATGTCCGGGATGATGGGCGTCGCCATGGTCAGCATGACGCTGACCCAGATCGGCCGCCCGGGCGGCGAGCGCCGACGCCGGATGCGCGCCGAGCGCCGCGACTACCTCCGCTACCTGGCGCAGAAGCGCGTCCAGGCCCGGCAGGCCGCCGCCGAGCAGCGCGCCGCCCTGCTGTGGGACCACCCCGACCCGTCGGAGCTGTGGGCGCTGGCCCGCGGCCCCCGGCTGTGGGAGCGGCGCCCCGGGCACGAGGACTTCGCGCGGGTGCGGATCGGGCTGGGCGCGCGCCGCGCCGCCCTGGAGTTCCTGCCGCCGCGCACCAAGCCGGTCGAGGACCTCGAGCCGCTGTGCGCGGTGTCGCTGCGCCGCTTCACGCACGCCCACCAGAGCGTCCCCGGGCTGCCCGTCCCGGTGGGTCTGCGCCGTTTCAGCAGCGTCGAGTTCGCCGGCAGGGCCGAGGACGCGCTCGCCCTCGCGCGGGCGATCGTCGGCCGGCTGGCGGTGCTGCACTCCCCCGACGAGCTGCGGGTGGCGTTCCTCGGCGACGAGGACGCCCGCGCACAGTGGGACTGGCTGAAGTGGCTGCCGCACAACGCCCACCCGGGCGAGGAGGACGCCGCCGGGCCGGCGCGCCTGGCCGCCGAGGACGCCGAGACCCTGCTCGACCTGCTCGGCCAGGAGCTCCGCGACCGCCCCGAGCACGACCCGGCGGCCTCGCCCAGCATCGCCGAGCCGTTCGTCGTGGTCGTCGCCCAGGGCGTGCGGATCCCCGCGAACTCCCGCCTGTCGGGCGGCGGTCTGCGCAACGTCGTCCTGCTCGACGTCACCGGCACCATGCCCGGCGGCCCCAAGGTGCTGCGTCTGACCGTGCACGACGGGAAGGTCGAGTTCGCCTCCGGCGAGGACACCGTCTCGGCCGACGCCGACGCCCTCAGCGCCACCGCCGCCGAGGCCCTGGCCCGCTCGCTGGCGCCGATGCGCACCAGCGGCAGCGTGGACCTGGCCGACCGGCCGCTCGAATCGGACCTCGACCTCGTCACCCTGCTCGGCCTGCGCGACCCGCACACCTTCGACGTCGCCGCCAAGTGGCGCCCCCGGCAGGTGCAGTCCGCCCGCCTGACCGTGCCGCTCGGCGTCACCGACGACGGCGAGGTCGTGGAGCTGGACCTCAAGGAGTCGGCGCAGGGCGGCATGGGCCCGCACGGCCTGCTGATCGGCGCCACCGGCTCCGGCAAGAGCGAGCTCCTGCGCACCCTCGTGATGGGCCTGGCCGCCACCCACTCCTCCGAGGTGCTCAACCTCGTCCTGGTCGACTTCAAGGGCGGCGCGACCTTCCTGCACATGGACCGCCTGCCGCACACCTCGGCGGTCATCACCAACCTGGCCGACGAGATCCACCTCGTCGACCGCATGCGCGACTCCATCAACGGCGAGATGATCCGCCGCCAGGAGCTGCTGCGCGAGGCCGGGTACTCCTCTCTCTACGACTACGAGAAGGCGCGCGCCGCCGGCGCCGGTCTCGCCCCGCTGCCGTCGCTTCTGATCGTCGTCGACGAGTTCTCCGAACTGCTCGCCAGCAAGCCGGAGTTCGTGGACCTCTTCGTCTCCATCGGCCGGCTCGGTCGCAGCCTCGGCGTGCACCTGCTGCTCGCCTCGCAGCGCCTCGACGAGAGCCGCATCCACAAGGTGGAGGGCCACCTCTCCTACCGGATCGCCCTGCGGACCTTCTCCGCGATGGAGTCGCGCAGCGTCATCGGCGTCTCCAGCGCCTACGAGCTGCCGTCCGCGCCGGGCAACGGCTACCTGAAGATCGACACCACCAACCTGGTGCGCTTCAAGGCCGCCTACGTCTCCGGCCCCGCGCCCGAGCCGCTCCCCGCCGACGAACAGCCCGTCCAGGAGGCCGGCGCCGCCGGCGTGCTGACGGACTTCGGGCTGGAGCGCCAGGGCGCGCTGCGCTCCGAGAGCGCCGACGAGGCGCTGGCCGCGCTCGCCCCGGCCGGCCGGCCCGAGCCGGCCGCCGCCGCGCCCGACGAGCAGGTCAACGCCGAGAGCCTGCTGGAGGTGCTGGTGGGCCGCCTGGAGGAGAGCGGGCCGCCGGCCCGGCAGGTCTGGCTGCCGCCGCTGGCCGCCTCCCCCAGCCTGGACGAGTTGCTGCCCGGCATCGTGCCGGACCCGGTCCGCGGCATGAGCGCGGTCGGCCACCCGTCGCTCGGCACGCTGCGCGTCCCGCTCGGCGTGGTCGACCGGCCCTACGAGCAACTGCGCGAACTGCTGGTCGCCGACCTGTCCGGGGCCGACGGCCACGTCGGGCTCGCCGGCGCCCCGCAGACCGGCAAGTCGACCATGCTGCGCACCCTCATCCTGTCGCTGGCGCTCACCCACACCCCGGGCGAGATCCAGTTCTACTGCCTCGACTTCGGCGGCGGCGGCCTCGTCTCCACCGCCGGTCTGCCGCACGTCGGCTCGGTCGCCACCCGTCTGGAGCGCGATCGGGTGCTGCGCACGGTCGAGGAGCTGACCCAGCTCCTCGAGCGCCGCGAGCGGGAGTTCACCTCGCGCGGCCTGGAGTCGATGGCCGCCTACCGCGCGCTGCGGGCGGCCGGCGAGATCGACGACCCGTACGGCGACGTCTTCCTCGTGGTCGACGGCTGGTCGACGCTGCGCCAGGACTTCGAGGACCTGGAGGCCAGGGTCATCGACCTGGCCGCGCGCGGACTGTCCTTCGGCCTGCACCTGCTGGCCTCCGCGGTGCGCTGGTCCGAACTGCGGCCCCGCCTGCGCGACCTGCTCGGCACCAAGTTCGAACTGCGCCTCGGCGACGCCCTGGAGTCCGAGGTCGGCTCGCGGATCGCGGGCGCGGTGCCGCACCAGCCCGGCCGCGGCCTGAGCCCCGGCGGCCACCACTTCCTGTCCGCGCTCCCGCGCCTGGACAGCTCCGGCGAGACCGCCGACCTCACCCCGGCCACCAAGGCGGCCGTCGCGGAGATCGACGCCTTCTGGACCGGTTCGCCGGCGCCCGGCGTGCGCCTGCTGCCCACCCGGCTGCCGGCCGACCAACTGCCCCCCTCCGAGGGCGACCTGCGGCTCTGCCTCGGCTGGGACGAGCAGCGCCTGGAGCCCACCTGGCACGACTTCTCCACCAGCCCGCACCTCATGGTGTTCGGCGACGGCGAGAGCGGCAAGACCAACGCGCTGCGCCTGGCGGTCCGCGCGATCACCTCGCGGTTCAGCACCGACGAGGCCCGGATCGTCGTCGCCGACCCCGAGCGCGGCCTGCTCTCCTCCGTCCCCGAGGAGTACCGGGCGGGCTACGTGGTCGACCGCGACTCCCTCGCACAACTCGCCGCGAACGCCGCCCACTCGGTGGGCAAGCGGGTGCCCGGGCCGGACATCACGCCGGAGCAGCTGGCGCAGCGCGACTGGTGGGAGGGCCCGCGGCTGTTCGTCGTCGTCGACGACTACGACCTCCTCGCCGGCGCGCCCGGCACGCCCACCCCGCTGGCGCCGCTCGTCCCCCTGCTCGCGCAGGGCCAGCACATCGGGATGCACGTGATCATCGCCCGCAGCACCTCGGGCGCGATGCGCTCGATGACCGATCCCGTCCTGCGGCGGATGTGGGAACTCGGCAACCCGGCGCTGCTCTTCTCCTACCCCAAGGAGGAGGGCAAGTTCCTCGGCGAGGCCAAGCCCCGCACGCTGCCCGCCGGACGCGCCCAGCTCGTCACGCGCCGGGCGGTGCGCCTGGTCCAGACCGGGCTGGTGACGCCCGCGTGACCACCGTCCTCCCGTCCGCCACCCCGCCCGCCTCTTCGTCGTCCAGGAGCAGCATGTCGACCCCCGCGCCCGCCGGTGCCCCGCCGGTCACCGAGGTGTGCCGGCTGACCGTCGTCCACGCCGACGGCCGCTTCGACGTCTCCGTCCCCGTCTCCACGCCGATCTCGGCCCTGCTGCCCGTCCTCCTCGGCCGGCTGACGCTGAGTCCGCAGGAGCGCGGCGCCGTGCAGGTGCTCCAGCGGCTCGGCGAGGACCCCCTCGATCCCGACGGCACCCCCGAGAGCCTCGGGCTGAAGCACGGTGACGTGCTCCACCTGCGGCCCGCCGAGGCGGCGCTGCCCGCCCTGCACTTCGACGACGTCGCCGACGGCGTGGCCCAGGTGATCGGCGGCCGGGCGGACCGCTGGCAGCCGGTGGCCACCGTCCGCCTCGCGCTGACCGCCGGGGCCGTGCTGCTCGCGGTCCTCGCCGCCGCCCTGCTCAGCGGCGGCCCGGGACCGCTCACCGCGGCCACCACCGGCGTGAGCGCCGCCGGGCTGCTGGTGGCCGCCTGTCTGGTGGGCGCCCGGCCCGACGCGCGGCGCGGCACCGTCCTGACGGCCGCCGTCGGTGCCATCGGCCTGGCCGCCCTCTCCGGGTTCACCTTCCGCGGCGGGCCGGACCACGCGTTCCTGCTGCGCCCGGCCGAGGTCCTCATGGGGGCCCTCGCCACCGCCGTCGTCTGCGGCGTCCTGCTGATCGTCCGTCCACTGCCGTTCCTGCTGCCGGGCACCGCGCTGCTCACCGCGGCCGCCGCGGCGGCCGCCGCGGGCCTGGTCCACGCCGCGCACTGGGACGCCGCGCAGGCCCTCGCGGTGGTCGCGGTGGCCCTGTTCGTCCTCGGGCAGCTCGGCCCCCGGCTGGCGCTGCGGCTGGCCGGGGTGAAGGTGCCGGCCCTGCCGCACGACGCCGAGGAGCTCCAGCAGGACATCACCCCCGAGCCCCAGGCCCGCCTGGAGCGCGCCGCCGGGGCGGCCAACGACTACCTGGACGCGCTGGCCCTCGCCTCGGCGGTGCTGTACGCGGCGGCCTTCTGGTTCCTGGTGCGCGAGCCCGGCTGGATCAACTGGGCGCTGCCGCTGGTCCTCGCGGGGGCGGTGCTGCTGCGCTCGCGCGGGCTCACCGGCGTCCTGCAACGCGTCTCCGCCGTCCTCGCCGGCACGCTCGGCCTGGCGCTGCTCCTGCTGGCGCACGCCTCGCACGGCACGGCCGCCCGGATCCTGGTACCGGCCGTGCTGCTCGCCGCGGCCCTCCTCCTGCTGGTCCGCGCTCCCCGGCTGACCGACCGGCTGCTGCCGATCTGGGGCCACACCGGCGACATCCTGGAGACGGCCACCGTGATCGCCCTGCTGCCGCTCGTCCTCCAGGCCCTGCACGTCTACAGCGCGCTGCGCGTGCTGGCGAGCTGAGCGGGGGCCGGGCATGCAGACACGACGCGACCACCTCCAGGCGTACCGCTTCGCCATGGCCCGCCTGGCCACCGCCCTCGTGCGGGGCGACGTCGGCCGCGGCGAAGGGCCGACCGGCCGCACCACGCTCGCCACCGTCCTCGGCGCCGGCGTCGTCGTGCTGCTCTGCGTCGGCTTCGCCGTCTACGGGCTCATCGCGCCCGTGGCGGACACCCGTTGGCGCAACCCCGGGTCGATCATCGTGGAGCAGCAGACCGGCAACCGGTACCTGCTCCTCGACGGACAGCTCCGGCCCGTGCGCAACTACGCCTCCGCGCTCCTTCTCGGCGGCAAGAGCAACGCCGTCCACACCGTCTCCGGCGCGGAGCTCGGCACGACCCCGCACGGCGCCCCCGTCGGCATCCCCGGTGCCCCCGACTCGCTGCCCGCGGGCCTGCTGCCCGGCCCCTGGACCTGGTGCCTGCGGCCCGACCTCGCCGGCGGCCAGCTGGTCGACCTCGCCCCCGAGGGCCAGACCGCCGCGTTCCCCGACGACCGGCAGGTCCTGCTCGCCGCCCCCGACAACTCGCACTGGCTGCTGTGGCGCGGCGTCCGCTACCCCGTGCCCTCCGACACCGCACTCATCGCGCTCGGTCTGGACGGCGACCGCCCGGTGCCCGCCCCGCAGAACTGGCTCGCCGCGCTGCCCACCGGCGCCCCGCTCGCCGCCGCCGTCCCGGACGCCGGGAAGCCGGCCGGCCTCGTCGCCGGGCACGAGGTCACCGTCGGCCAGCTCTTCCGCACCGTCACCGGCGGCGTCCAGCACTCCTACGTCATGACCGACGCCGGCGTCGCCCCCGCCAGCGCCACCGCGGCGGCCCTGCTGTCCGCCCGCCCCGGCGCCCCGGCCGTGCTGACCGTCGGCGCCACCGACATCGCCGCCGCCCCCGTCTCCCCCGACCAGTCGCTGCTCACCGCGCTGCCGGACGTCCTCGGCGCCCCCGGCCTGGACTCCGGCGCCCAGACCGCGTGCCTGCGCCAGCGGGCGGACGGCACCAAGCTGATCAGCCAGCTGGTCGTCGAGACCGGCCAGGCCGCCACCGGCGCCCGGACCGTCCTCGTCCCCCCGACCCGCGGCATGCTCGCCGTCGACCTGGAGCAGCTCGCCCGCCAGAACGGCAACGCGCAGACCTTCCTGGTGACCGATCAGGGCATCGCCTACCCGCTCGGCGACAGCCGGGCCGGCACCGCCCTCGGCATCACCGGCGCGCCCGCCACCGCGCTGCCCGAGGACCTCCTCAAGCTCCTCGGCCACGGCCCGACGCTCACCGCCCGCGCCGCCGCCGACACCGTGCAGGGAGGCTAGCCGTGCGCCTCGCCATGAAGCCGGCCCGCTCCGCCGGCCCCGCCCTGCGGATCCGGACCGCCGGCCACGCGCTGCTGGTCCACCCCAAGGGGCCGCCGGAGCCCAGCGCGCTGGCCTTCGCCGGCGCGCTCACGCCCGACCCCGAGCACACGCTGGTCGTGGTGGACCTGCTGCCCGCCGACCTCGACACCGCCTGGCCGGCGCTCGCCGACCTGCTCGCCCGCCGCCCCGGCAGCCTCCGCCTGGTCTTCCACCCCTCGGTGGAGGGCCCGCCGGTCGGCCAGCGGATCGCCGACCAGCTGAACCGGACCGTCCTGACCCCCGACGGCGAGGCGCTGCCCACCGCCGGCGGCGGCCTGTTCGTCCCCGCCGACAGCGGCACCGGCTGGCTGCGCCTGCGGCCCGGCCGCGCGGCCGAGCGCGACTCGCACCGCTACCCCAAGCCGCTGTGGGAGTTCGCCACCTACGACCGCATCTGGCAGACCAGCCCGCTCGGCGTCGTCGAGCCCGTGCCCGGCGGCGTGTGGGTGCGCAGCGCCCGGCCCGCCGAACTCGCCGCCGGACGGCGCCGGCTGATCGCCGCGCTGCCCGGCCACCCGAACGCGCTCACCGTCGTCCTCGGCAGCCCCGGCGGACCCGCCGTGCCGCTCGCCGACGTGACCCGCTTCTGGGGCACCGTCCTGCCCTCGGCCCGCACCGGGGTGCGGTTCGTCCACTTCGGGCCGGTCGCGCTGCCGGAGGGCAGCGGCGCGCTCGGCCAGGTGCTCGCGGACGCGCTGCGCCAGCGCGTCGTGCTGTCGCCGGGGCCGGCGGCCTCGGATGCGGCCGAGGCCGCCGGCGCGGCCGGCAGCGCGGGCAGCGGGCCGGCGCTCCAGGGCGAGGTGATCTACTCCCCGGCGCCCGGGTACCTGGCTGAGCCGCCGGCGTGGAACGCGGACGCGGACGCCCCTGCGGTGCGGGTGGTGGAGCCGCCGGTCGCGTCCGTCGAGGCGCCGGCGCCCGTGGTCGCGCCTGTGCCCGTGTCGACGGGCGCTGCGGAGGGTGTCGTCGAGCTGGGTCCGGTGCCGGGGAGTTCGCCCACGCCTGCCGCCGGGACGGTCGTCGAGCTGGATCCGGTGCCGGTCAGCGCTCCGGAGCCGGTGGCGGAGTCCGCCTCCGCGCCGCTGCCGCTGCCGACGTCCCTGGCGACGTCCTCCCCCGGCCCGGTCGCCGACTGGCCGGCTCCGGCGTTCGAGCCGAAGGTGCCCGTGCTGGAAACGGAGTCCGAGGCCGCTCCCGAGCACGCGCCCGCCCCGACGACTCCCCCGGTCCTCACGTCCCTGCTGGAGTCGGCGCCGCCCGTGCCCGTCGCTCCGCCGGAGCCCGTGGCACCGGTCCCGCCGGTTGCGCCGGGTGCACCGGTCCCGCCGGTCGCAGCGGTCCCGCCGGCCCTGCCGAAGCTGCCGTCCATCGAGCCCTCGAACGCCCCTGCCCCGGCGCCCGAGGCCACCCCGCCGGCCGAACCGCCGACTGCGCCCGACACCGACGACATCCAACCGCCGACGCCCGCCCCAACCCAAGGACCCGAGGCCGTGCCGCCGGCCCTGCCGAAGCTGCCGTCCATCGAGCCCTCGAACGCCCCTGCCCCGGCGCTCGAGGCCACCCCGCCCGCCGAACCGCTGACCGCCCCCGACACCGACACCGACATCGACACCGACACCGACACCGACACCGACGACATCCAACCGCCGACGCCCGCCCCGGCGATGCCCCGGATGATCCGGCTGGAATCCGGCGCGCCCGCCACGCCGCCGCCCGTCGAGCCGGCGCCTTCCGTCGACGCCCCGACGCCCCCACCCGCCGCGCCCACCACGCCCGCCGTCCCCCCGGTCGCCGCCCTCGCGACGGGTGTGCGCGTCCAGCCCGTCCCGTCGGCCGCCGCCCTCGCGCTGCCGCCCGAGCGCGGGCTGGAGCGCGAACGGGACTGGGTGCGGCGCAAGTTCAGCGCCCAGTACCACGCCGTAGCGGGCACGGTGGCCCGGGTGATGTCCGAGTCGCCCGGCCTGCGCAGTGCCTCGCGCGCCCTGGACGGCGACGCCCTCACCGACCTCGTCGCCGTGCGCCTCTACCTCTACGGGGACAGCGCCGCCGTCGACGCCGCCGTGCGCTCCGGCTCGGCCGGCCCGCACGTACCGCTGGCCCGCTGCGTGGCGTCCGGGCTGTTCCGGCTGCCCTCCTACCGGGGCGTGGCCCTGCTGCGGGCCTCGGTCACCCGTTCCGAGCTCGACTGGTACGAGGAGGGCCGGGCGGCCACCGAGTGGGCGTTCTGCACCGCGCGGATCACCGTGCCCGAGACGCCCGGCGACGGCACCACCGACTTCCTGATCTGGTCGATGACCGCGCGCCGCACGAGCCTGCTCGACCCCTCCGACCCCGACCGCGTGCTCTTCCCGCCCGGGACGACCTTCAAGGTGCTGCGCGCGGGATCCGCGACGGAACCCGTGCTGCTGCGCGAGCTGCTGCCGTCCGAGGGCGACGAGGACGCCGACCCGGACGCCCCCCGGCTGCCCCTGGACGAGATCGCCCTGGAGGGCCTCACCCAGGCCGCCGAGCAACTGCCCACCGGGAGCCCGACGCGGGGCGGCCCTCCGCTCGCCGCCCCGCCCGGACTGATCACCACGACGCCCGTGCCGCCGGCCCGTGCCGCCCAGGGCACCCGTGCACCTATCGAGGGAGCAGAGAAGTGACCCGGCAAGTCCTCCTGGTGGCCGCCGACCGGCCCGGTGCCCACCGGTCCATCGCCGCCGCCCTGGCCGACGCCGTGGACGGCGCGCTGATCACCGTCGCACCGGGCCGCTACGACGAGGCGCTCACGGTCACCAAGGCGGTGACGCTGGCCGCCGAGGGCGCGGCGGGCACGGTGCAGATCCACTCCTCGGCCGGCAGCACGGTGGTGCTGGACGCGGAGGCCGTCCAGCTGTCCGGCCTGCTGCTGAGCGGCGCCGACCGCGAGGCGCCGGTCCTCGACGTGCGGCGCGGACAGGCCGTGCTGGACGGCTGCCGGGTCGCGGGCGAGGCCTGGGCGGCGGTCCTGGCCTGGCACGAGGGCGTGCTCGGCCTGCGCGACTGCAAGGTGACCAACACCCAGGGCGCCGGGATCGTCGTGACCTCCGGCGGCGGCAACGTCGTGGAGCGCTGCGAGATCACCGACGTCGGCTCGTCGGCCGTCGTGGTCGCCGAGCAGGGGCGGCTGACCGTGCGCGAGTGCTCCGTCCAGGGCGCCAGGGGCAACGGGATCTGCGTCAACGGCCACGGCACCGCACTGGTCGAGTCCTGCCGCATCGACGGCAGCGGCAAGCCCGCGATCGCCGTCGAACAGAACGGCCGCGCGGACCTGCGCAAGCTCACCGTCACCGGCAGCGCCGCCCTGGACGCCTACCTCACCAGCACCGTCCAGACCCTGCTGACCGACTGCACGTTCACCGGCTCGGGCGGCCAGGCCGTCCACGTCAGCGGCGGCGCGACCCCGCTCCTGCGCAACTGCGTCGTCGAGGGCGCCACGAGCGGCGGCGTGCAGGTCACCGCGGGCTCGCGGGCGCAGCTGGAGCACTGCCGGATCGCCGGCACGCCGGTGGGCCTGCTGGTCGAGGCCGGTGGCGAGGCGGACTGCGCCGACCTCACGGTGACCGGCGCGGGGGTGGCCGCGCGGGCCACCGGCGGGGCCAAACTGACGCTGCGGCAGGGCGAGTTCACGATGGAGGGCGGCCCTGGCGGCATCGGTGTGGACCTCGCCGACCGCGCGCAGGCCTCGCTCACCGGGCTGCGCCTGCGCGCCACCGCGGGCACCGGCCTGGCGATGGCCGGCGGTGCCCGCGCCGAGCTCACCGGCTCCCTCCTGGAGGGCTGCCGGACCGTCGTCGGCCCCGACTGCGAACTCACCGCCCGCGACAGCGGGTTCGCCGGGTCGGACGCCGACGGCATCAAGGTCTCGGGCGGCGGCGCGGTGACGGCCGTCGGCTGCCGGATCAGCGGCGCGCGCGGCCACGGCCTGAACGTCCAGGCGTCCTCCCGCGCGGAGCTGGACAACTGCGCCGTCTTCGACAACTCCGGCGACGGCGTGCGCTGCAACACCGACGAGCCGGTGCGGGTGCACGACTGCGAGATCCGCGACAACGGCGGCACCCCGGTCCACCAGCTCAAGTCCGGCGGGCGCGTCAGCGTCGAGCGCCTCGACACCGGCGGCGAGGAGCGGACCGCGCCCGCGCCGGGCGGCGAACCCGGACCGGCGGACCCCGGTGGCGCGCCGCGCCACCTGGGCACCGGGCCGCTCGCCGAACTGGAGGCGCTGGTCGGCCTGGAGAGCGTCAAGCACGAGGTCACCGGCCTGATCAACGTCAACAAGATGGCCCAGCGGCGCCAGGAGATGGGCCTGCCGATGCCGCCGATGAGCCGCCACCTGGTGTTCGCGGGGCCGCCCGGCACCGGCAAGACGACCGTCGCCCGGCTGTACGGCGCCGTCCTCGCCGAGCTCGGCATCCTCAGCCAGGGCCACATCGTCGAGGTGGCCCGCGCCGACCTGGTCGCCCAGATCATCGGCGGCACCGCGATCAAGACCACCGAGGTCTTCACCAAGGCGCTCGGCGGCGTCCTGTTCATCGACGAGGCCTACACCCTGACCAACCAGTCCCGGGGCAGCGGCCCGGACTTCGGGCAGGAGGCCGTCGAGACCCTCATGAAGCTGATGGAGGACCACCGCGACGAGATCGTCGTCATCGTCGCCGGCTACTCGGCGCAGATGGACCAGTTCCTCGCCTCCAACCCGGGCATGGCCTCCCGCTTCGCCCGGAGCGTGGAGTTCCCCAACTACAGCCCCGCCGAGCTGGTGACGATCGTGCGCGGCCTGTGCGCCAAGCACTTCTACGAGCTCGACGCCGGCGCCCTGGAGGCGCTCAACCGCTACTTCGAGGACGTGCCGAAGGGCGCCACGTTCGGCAACGGCCGCGTCGCCCGGCAGGTCTTCGAGGAGATGATCAGCCGGCAGGCGTCCCGACTGGCCGTCCACCCGCCGACCGACGACAGCGAGCTGAGCCGGCTCAGCAGCGAGGACGTCATCACCGTCCCCGGCGAGCAGGCCGGCGGGCAGCCCACCGCCCAGGCCCCCGAGCCGGCACCACCGGCCACGCCCGCCCCCGTGGGCGACGGCGCCTCCTCGCCCGACACGCCCGCGCTGCGCCGCATCGACGGCCTCGTCGGCCTGGACGGCGCCCGGCGCACGCTCCGCTCCCGCCTGACGCAGCTGGCCCGTCTGCGCGACGCCGGCGAACCGCTGGCCGGCCTGGGCAACGTCATCCTGCAGGGCCCGCCCGGCAGCGGCCGCCGCGCGCTCGCCGGGCTGTACGGGCGCGGCCTCGCCGAACTCGGCCTGCTGCCCACCGGCGTGACCCACCGGCTGGCGCTCTCCACCGTCCCGGCCCGGTGGGCCGAGCAGCCCGGCTTCCGGTTCGCCGCCGCCTGCGCCGAGGCGGAGGGCGGGCTCCTCCTGCTGGACCTCGACCCCGCCTTCGCCGAGCGCGCCCCCGCCGCCCGGACGGCCGTGCTGACCTCGCTGACCCGGCTGGTCGCCGCGGGGCCCGGCGTGGTCCTGGCCCTGAGCGGCAGCACGCCGCACGTCATGGAGGTGCTGGGCGAGCACACCGACCTGATGGAGGCGTTCGCCGAGAACGTCGAACTCGCCGCGTACCGCGCGGAGGAGCTCGTGACGCTCACCGACCGCCGTCTGCGCTCGCTCGGCTTCCAGCTGGGCGAGGCGGCCGGCACGGAACTGGTCGCGCGGTACTCCGCGCAACCGCCGCAGGGCGGCGCGTTCGCGGCGCACCGGCTGGGCGACGCGCTGGCCCGCTCGGCCCGCGCGCGCACCGTCGCCGTCGAGGACCTGCCGCCCGTGCCCGCCCCTCCCACCGCGCCGGCCGCGCCGCCGCAGGCCGTCCCGGCCCCCCAAGAGCCCCGGACGCCGGGCACCGCACCCCTGGTGCACTCCTGACCCCGGCTCCGTGACCCCGCACGGCGCGAGCGCCGTGCGACCCCCGAAATGAAAGGACGTACCCATGGCACTGACCTCCGTGGAAATCCAGGGCATGACGGCCGCCCAGGGCACCTTCCAGACCGCCCTGGACGAGGCCAGCGGCTCGTACGCGCAGATGGAGGGCCAGATCGACGGCCTGCGCGGCAGCTGGAGCGGCGAGGCCGCGCAGATCTACCACCAGGCCATGCAGGACTGGCTGGCCGACTTCCAGAAGGTCAACCAGGCGCTGACCACGATGCTGGAGAAGCTCGCGGCCAACACCAACGTGTACGCCAACACCCACGAGAACACCCAGCAGATCGCCGGCCAGGTGGCCTCCGCCATGGCCTCGGGCGTCACCGGCCTGCCCGGCTTCCCGGTCTGAGCCCGCGGCCAACCGCCTCGGCACCCCACCCCTCACAATCACAGGAGCGAACAGCATGAGCACGTACACGGTCCAGATGGAGCAAGTCGACTACATCGTCGGCGAGATGAACGCCATCACCCAGAAGCTCAACCAGACCCTGGCCGATCTGGACAGCCAGGCCAAGATCAACCTCCAGGCGTGGACCAGCGACGCGCAGGCCACCTACACCCAGGTCAAGGCGCAGTGGGACCAGGCCGCGGCCGACATGACGGCCAAGGCCGCCACCGCCGTGCAGATGCTGGGCACCATCAACGAGTACTACTCCAACGGTGAGCGCCAGGGCGTTCAGCTCTGGGGCTGACGATGCCCTACATCCCTCCGGTCCACCACAAGCCGAAGCCCCCGCCGCCGCCGATCAACCCGTACCACGGCAGCACCAGCGTGCCCGACGCGACGGGCACGGGGACGGCGACGGCCCACACCACGTTCACCGCGCCGCCGGTGCCGCCCCCGGCCGGTGACCACAGCGGGACGTCCGTGGACACCGCGTCGATGGAGCACTTCGCGACCAACATCGGACTGCTCATCCAGCCGACCAAGGACGCGCGGAAGCTGCTGGACGCGGTCAACATCGCGCCCGGCGCCTTCTACCACGCGAACAAGATGCGCATCTCGGTCAACGGCCCCAACGGGGACGACGGGCTGAAGAAGCAGTTCGAGAAGGTGCTGGACGACCTGGCCAAGGGTCTCACCGACCTGCAGCAGGGCGTCCTCGACCTGGCGAAGAAGTACAAGACCATCGAGGACGCCAACCACATGGCGGTCACCGACCTGCAGACCTTCATGGGCAACTCCACGGCCGACTTCGGCGCCCTGGTCACCGACGCCGGGGGCACCCCGGCCCCCGGTGGCGGGGGCGGCGGTGGAGGCGGGGGCGGCGGCAAGCCGAGCAACGGCAACACCTGACGGCCCCGTGCAGGAACCCGTCCGGGCCCCCCGCACCGCACGCGGGGGGCCCGGCGGGACCACCGGACCGGGACACCGGGCCGGACCGCCGGCGGACAGCGGAACGACAGGAGGGAGAGGGCGCGATGGGCGACCCGAACTACAACGGCAACGGCTTCAACCAGGGCAACGACGGCGCGGTCTACGGCGCGCCCGGCACCGACCCCGGCTCGACGGGCGACTACGACACCTGGGACTGGAAGCAGATCGAGGCCGCCATCAACGGCATGGCCGCCGGCACCGGCGACGACAGCGGCCACGGCAAGTCGGTCTCCGACCCTCAGTCGCTGCAGAACGCGGCCGACGCCTTCTACCAGATCCAGCTGGTCCTCGCCGGCATCGCCCAGAGCCTCGTCGACCAGGGCAAGGCCCTGGCCGGCGAGCACGGCCCGTGGAAGGGCGACGCGGCCGACGCCTTCACGACCATGCTGACCGGCTTCTCCAAGCAGGTGCAGGCCACCGCCGACGTCCTGTCCGGCGGTTCGACCCACACCTACTCCGTGCCGCAACAGCTCGCGGACAACGCGGTCAACCTCACCAACGCCCAGAACCTCATCTCGCAGATCGACACCTGGTACGCCAACCAGGCCATCGCCCAGGGCGTGCACGCGATGGACAACGGCCTCATCCCGATCAGCCAGAAGCCCGAGCTGGTCAAGATGATGACCGCCGACATGCGCAAGGTGCTGAAGAGCCTGGCCGGCGAGTACCAGGTCACCATCGACTCCGTCCGCGCCCCGGCCCCGATCACCCCGCCGACCAGCCAGAACAAGCCGGACACCGGCGGACCGAACACCAAGCTGCCCGACCTGAAGGACTTCGAGAAGGGCGGCCCGAACACGGTCGGCAACGGCAAGGGCTTCAACATGCCCGACCTGAAGAAGTTCAGCGGTTCGCCGCAGCCCTTCCCCGGCGACCTGGGGACCGGTCACGGCCCCGGTGCGGGCGGCCTCAAGAACTTCTCGGCGCTGAGCGACGGTCCGGGCCACGGCGGCGGCCTGCACGTCCCCGGCGGCCCCGGCAACGGTCTTCCCGTCAGCGGCCTGCCGTTCCCCGGCAAGCTCGGCACCGGCGGGCCCGGCACCGGCGCACCGGAGACGGCCGGACTGGACCCGCTCGCCTTCGACCACGCGATCAACCCGGGCGCCGGCAGCGGCGTCCGCTTCCCCGGCAGTACCGGCTTGGGCGAGCTCGGCCACCTGCCTGGCATCGCGCCGATCGGCACGCCGGGGACGACCACCAACGCCCGGGGCGCCCGGTTCCCCGGCCAGACCGGCACCGGCAGCGGCGCCGGCGAACTCTCCTCCCCGCACGGCACGTTCGGCTCGGGCAAGCCGGTGGCCTTCCCCGGCGCCACCGGCGTCGGCTCCGGGACCGGCTCGCACGGGCTGGGCAGCGGGCTCGGCGACGGCCTCGGCAGCGGGCTGGGCGACGGGCTGGGCAGCGGCATCGACACCGGCGCCCCGACGGCCTTCCCCGGCCAGACCGACGCCCTCGGCAACGCCACCGCCTTCCCCGGCCGGACCACGACGGAATCCGGGCTCCCCGGCGCCTTCTCCCCCGCCGGCGGCACCGGCCTGGTCTCCGAGGGCCCGGGCGCCGGCGCCGGCCTGGGCAGCGGCATGCCGATGATGCCCGGCATGGGCGGCGGCGCGGCCGGCCAGAACACCCCCGGCGAACGCAGCGACGCCTCCGGCCTGCTGGACGCGAACGGCGAGCCGTGGGCGGGTAGCCCGCTCACCGACGGAGAGGTCGGCTCCCCGCTCGGCACCACCGCCGGCGGCGCGGCCCTGGACCTCCCGCCGGTCAGGACCGCCGACCTGGACGGCCCGGGGCTCGGCGCGCCCGGCGCCACCGTCCTGCCCGGCTTCGGCGAGACCGGTGGCCCGGCGGGCGGCACCGAGGCTCCCGGCATGGGGATGCCGATGATGCCCGGCATGGGCGGCGCGGCGGCCGGGCAGAACGCACCGGGCGAACGCAGCGACGCCTCCGGCCTGCTGGACAGCGACATCGAGCCGTGGGCGGAGGAACTCGACGCCGTCGAGGAGGAGATCACCGCAGGTGCCCTCGCCGGCGGCCCGGGTCTCACGACGACGGGCGACAGCCCGGTCACGGTGTCCGGCGAGGAACCCCTCGGCACCGGACCCGGGCAGGAGGCTGCGGCCGAGCAGGCCGTCCTCGGCTCGGACGGTCTGCCGCTGCCGGTGGCACCGACCGCACCGACCGCACCGGCCGCGCCGGTCGTCGTGCCGGAGTGGGAGGAGCCCGCGGCCCCGGTCGCGCCGGTCATCGTCGCTGCGGCCGCGGTCGCCGCTGTCGCGGTCGCCGCCACCACCGCCACCGGCGAGAAGAAGGAGAAGGAGAAGGGCACGGCGGAGGCGGAGGCATCCGCGACCGCCGAGGTCGAGCCGGTGGGCGAGCCGGTGCTCGAGCTCGCCGAGGTGGTCCCGGCCCCCGCCGCCACCACGCCCGCCCACGTCGACCCGCTCTCCACGCCGCTGCCCCTGCCGACCGAGAGCGGCGACCACGAGGAGCACGAAGCCTGGGAGGCGGCAGGCTCGGCCTTCGTCCCGCTGCTCTGGACGGTGCCGACCGAGGACGAGGAAGAGGTCATGGCCCCCGGCTACACGACGGAGGCGACGGCCACCTGGAGCGGGGAAGCGGGCCGGCCCGAGCCGGAGGAGCCGCAGTTCGCGGTCTGGCGGCCGGACCGTTCCGCACCGGCCGCCGCCGCTCCCGGCCAGTCGGCCTTCGCCTTCGACCCCGCCACCGTCTCGTGCGGGGCGGGCGCAGACGGGGACGAGCCGCTCCTCATGGAGGACGAGTCGACCGAGGAGCCGGAGACCGAACCGGAGGCGCCCCGCGGCATCGCCGACCTGCTCGTCCAGGAGAGCGACGCCTGGGGCAGCGCACCCAAGGAGGGCTTCTCGGCCCTCGGCTGACGGAGCACCCGACCCCCATTCGGCCCCCGGGCCCGCGAGAGCGCACGACACCCCCGAGGAGGGGCGCATGAGCACCACACCGTACGACCAGGGCATCGAGGACCTGCTGGCGCTGTACCACCGGCAGCGCGAGGAGGCCGTCGAGACCCGGCGCAGGATCAACGAGGTCACCGCCACCGCCACCGCCCCCCGCCAGACCGTCGAGGTGACCGTCAGCGCGCAGGGCGAGGTCACCGCCATCGACTTCCCCACCGGCGCCTTCCGCCGGATGGCGCCGAAGGAGCTGTCCGAACTGCTGCTGGCCACCATCCGCCAGGCCCGCGCCGAGGCGCTCCAGCAGGTCGCCGAGCTGACCTCGCTCGGCCTGCCGCCCGGCGTCTCCGTCGCCGACCTGCTCCAGGGCAAGGCCGACCCGACGGTCCTGCTCTCCGAGGACCCGACCATGCCCGACTCGGTGCGGGACTACCTCGCCGCGGGCGGCCCCGCGACGAACCGCCGCAGCGGCCGGCCGACCGGAACGGAGGGCTGACGATGGCGAACGAGCCGTTCTCGGTGGACACCGACGGACTCCACCTCCAACTGCCCTACGTCCAGCAGCTCGCGGCCCGCTTCAAGGGGATCGCGAGCGGGCTGGAGGGCCGGCTGTCCGACCTCGGCCCGTGCTGGGGCGACGACGCCACCGGCGAGGAGTTCTTCAAGCAGTACGACGCCCCGCACCAGGAGATCCACAAGGGCATCGGCGGCATCGGCCAGGTGGTGCACAGCACGGCCGAGGGCATCCGCACCATGGCCGTCAACTTCGAGCGCCTGGAGGACACCAACGTCGAGTCCGTCCGCCGGATCAACACCGGCGCCGGCGAGCACCGGCCCGCGCCCGAGGGGCCCGTGCACCGATGAGCATCGACCTGCCCCCCGAGATCGCCTGGGTCGCCCGGCTGGCCGTCGGCCAGTCCTGGCCCAAGGGTGACGAGGACAAGCTGCGGGCCCTGGGCGCCGCCTGGTACGACACCGCCCAGCAGCTCGACTCGATCACCAAGGAGATCGGTCCGGCGACCCACGGCGTGCTGAACAGCATCAGCGGCCCGGTCGCCGACCAGTTCCACTCCTTCACCCAGCAGTTGCAGACCAACCTGCCGCAGATGGCCGAGGCCGCCAACCAGATCGGCGATCTGGGCGACAACACCGGGGTGCAGGTCGAATACGCCAAACTCATGGTCCTCGCCCAACTCATCTGGCTCGCCTATGAGTTGAGCACACTGTCGTTCGCCGCGCCGGAGGCGATCCCGGCCGCGATCACCTCTGCGCGACTGATCGTCCAGATGATCCTGCGCCGGCTGCTGGTGTCGGTCATCTCCGGCGTCGGGTTCATGGTCGGCATGGACGCGCTGATCCAGAGCATCCAGATCCTGCTCCTCCACGACCGCACCAAGTGGGACACCGACAGCACCGTCCAGGCCGTGGAGGGCGGCGCGATCGGCGGCGCCATCGGGGGCATCCTCGGCGGCGGACTCGGCGCGTTCGCGCCGAAGTTCGCCGGCTCGCTGATCGGCAAGCTCGCCGTCGGCGGCGCCACCGGCGTGCTCACCACCGCCACCATGACGGCCGTCTTCGGCGGCGACGCGGACTACACCTCGGCCATCACCTCCGGCCTGGTCGGCGCCCTGGGCGGCGGCAAGCACGGGCGTGGCGGGGAGGAGGGGAAGACCAAGATCGACCCCGTCAACCTCAAGGAGATCAAGGCTCCGGACCTCCACCTGCCGGACGTGCACCCGGCGGACGTGCATGCGCCGGACGTGCACCCGGCGGACGTCCATGCGCCGGACGTGCATGCGTCGAATGCCGCCCCCGCCCCGATCCGGACCGGCTCCGGCCACGACACCGCCGGGGTCAAGGACCCGACGTCCGACACCCGGCCGGTGACGGTCGCCGGGGACACCGGCACGCACTCCGTCGGCACGCCCGACGTTCGCACCGTCACCACGCCGTCCGTCGCCGAGGGCCACACGACGGGCGAGGTCACCCACGGGCAGCCCGACTCCTCCGTCGGCACGCAGGAGCGGACCACCCCCCGGACCACGGACACCACCGTCGAGACGCCCGCACGGACGACGGCCTCGCGAGGCGAGACCGGCACCACGACGGGATCCGGGCTCCACGGCAGCGACACCATGACCTCGGCCCCGACCGCCCACCAGGAGGTGGGCCTCCCCGGCTTCGAGAGCAAGCCGACCGACACGACCGTCACAGACACCCGCCCCGCCGAGACACCCGGTACGAGCGGGATCACCGGACCCGCTCTCGCCGACAAGCCGACGACGACCGCCACCGACACCAACCGCGCCACCAACTCGCCCGCCACCAACTCGCCCGCCACCAGCGGCAACAGCGGCACGACCACGGCCAACCAGACCCGTCCCGCCGAAGGACGGGCGCAGGCTCCGGCACAAGCACCGGCGCAGTCCCCCCGGGTCACCACAGAAACGGGCAACACCGGCACCTCGACGGACACTCGAGCCGCCGCCCCCGTGCGCACCAGCAGCGAGCCGACCGTCACCCCCACGGAGAGCAACCCCGCCCCCCAGGCCCCGGTCGACCAACCCCAGACCGTCCACACACCGGTCGACCACACGCCCGTCGACCACACGCCGGCCGAGCACGTCGCCACCGGCCCGGTCGACGTCCACCACGCGGGCCCCGAGCACACCTTCGCGACCCCTGACGTCCCACCGCCGCTCCCGCCCCACACGGCGCCGCCCGAGCCCCCGCTGCCCCTGGCACCGCACGAGCCGGTGCGGGTCGACCTCGGCCCGATCGCCTTCGACGGCGGCTCCGCCGACCTGACCGCTCCCCGCCAGCAGGCCCTGAACACCACCGCCCGCCAGGTCGCCGACCTCGGGGTGCGCAACGCCCGCGACGGCGGCGGCCCGCCGGTGGTGACCGTCGAAGGGCGGGCGAACGTCCTCGACCAGGGCCTCCCCCACTTCGGGAAGTCCCTCAAGCTGGGGCAGGAGCGCGCCGAAGCGGTCGCCACCGCCCTGCGCAGCGAGCTGAAGGACCGGCTGGAGACCCTCCAGAGCGACGGCCCGGTGGTGCTGCGCGGCGAGGACGTCACCGTCGTCCCGCGCTCGCGCGGCAACCAGGACTTCGAACCGGGCTCGCCCGACCACACCGGCGACCACGTCGCGGTGAGCGTCGAACTGCCGCCGCCCCCGCGGCTCGAGAGCGACCCCGGCCCGGCGCACGAGGTCCACGAGCAGACCGCTTCCGCCGGTGTCCCCGAGGTGCACCTCACGGAGCCCACCCCCACCCCCGAACCGGCCGCCCGCCCGGTGCCGAAGCCGGCCTCGCCCGACTGGCGCTCCCACCTCGACGGCGCGCCGACCGCCCGCGTGCACACCGAGCGCTTCGACCCCGCGCGCGACCCGCTCAAGGGCAACGCCCCGCACTCGCTGGCCGGTTCGCAGACCCTGGTCCGCTCCGTGGTGCGCCGCGTCCAGGCCGAGAACGGCACGTGGGTGCGCCACCACACCGTCGAACTGCCGGTGCACCTCGGGCACAGCGGCATGTCGGCCGGCGAGCTGGCCGGCGTGCACGAGCGGATCCAGCGCGCGATCGACGACCACCTCAACGGCGGCCTCGAACTCCCGCGCTCCGGCGACCAGTTCCACCTCGACCTGAAGCTCGTCGCGGGCGACGACCACCCCGAGGCCATCACCATCGGCCGCAACGACCACCAGGTGCCGCTCGACCAGCGCTCCTGGAACGTGCCCGTCGACCCGGCGCATGACGACACCCACATGCCCCGCGTCGTCCACGAGGTCCTGCACTACCTGGGCCTCAAGGACGAGTACGAGGACAACACGAGCCTGTTCCGCCGCCACGGCGACGGCCCGGCCGTCCACCGCGACGGCCTGATGGGCCACGACCTCAGCGGTTCCGGCGAGGTGCCCCGGCGCTACCTGGAGACCATCGAGGACACGGTGGACCACACCGCCGTCCTCAAGGACCACCCGCACGGCGCCGCCGACGCGCCGGAGAGCGCCACCCGCACCGACCTCCCCCACCTCGACGCCGACGACCTGGCCCGCTGGGACGCGCCGCACGTCCTGACCATCGGGAAGACCGTCCCGGACGACGCCGAGCGCAGCTACCACACCATCGGCGGATCGCTCGACCCGAACTCCGACCTGGGCCGCCAGTGGCACGACCCGGCCCAGCGGCCGGCGATCGTCAAGGTGCTCAAGGACTGGATCAGCGCGCCCAAGCCGAGCGTCCCGAAGGCGGACGGCACCCCCCGCCCCGCGGGTTCTTCGGACGTCCTCGCCCGCTACTACCCCACGGACGACCAGGCGGCCGCGGCGGTCATCGCCCGCGTCAAGTCCCTGCCGATGGTCGAGATCGAGCGCGCCCTCGCCATCGACATCAGCCAGGACCCGCAGGTTCACGCGAAGGTCTCGGACTTCGTGACCAACAAGCTGGTCCCCTGGCTCAACCAGCACCACAACGACACGTTCGACACGGAGCTCGGGACCACGACCAGGGGTCTGGCGGAGAAACCGCGCCTCTACCTGCCGTACATCGACTTCGGCGACAAGACGATCGACCAGATCCTCGGCGCCCCCCACGGGGAGGGGTTCCCCACGCTGGTCTCCGCCATCCACGACGTGGCGGAACTCATGTACAACCACGACGACCTCAAGGACTTCGTCATCGTCAAGGAGGGGCCGGAGGACATCGAGTTCCGGGGCTACGTGCTCAGCGACGCCCCCGACTCCGCCACCGAACAGCACTACCCGGGCTGGACCAGTCCGGCTGGCGGTCCCCCCTTCACGCCGCCCCCGATGACGCGCGAACCGGTCGACAAGACCTTCCGCGGCCGGGACGCGACCCCCAACCAGCTGAACCCGCAGGTGGACACCGCCGGCCGCCTGGGCTACCCGATCTCGCTCGGCCCGTCGCGGACCACCGGAAAGATGATCAGGCTCGCCCACGAGGCGGGCGCGACCCCGGAGGAGAAGAAGGCCCTCGCCTACTCCCTGTTCAGCCTCTGGTACACCGACTACCGGCGCGACATCACCGACATCCACCGCTTCCACTTCGTGATGGACATGGCGGCGAACTTCGGCGTCGACTACGACCCGTTCTCCCGCCCCGTCCACCCGGTGAGCGGCGAGGACGTCTACGGCCCGCTGATCGACCGCGCCCTGGAGCAGCACCGCACCAACGCCGAGGAAATCCAGCGGAACTACGTCCCGACGGATCCCCCACCGGTCGTCACCGAGAGCGCCCCCGCGGAATCCTCCTCGTCCGCTGCCGCCGCGCCGGCGCAGGGGCACGCCCAGGCGCAGCCAGGGCCCGTCCTCGACGTCCCGGCGATCCAGAACGACCCCGAGGCGATGGCCGTCCTGAACCAGATCGCGGCGGCGAAGGGGAGCAAGTTCGGCATCCCGCTCCCCCAGGCGCCCGACACGTACCCGCCGGACAGCGTGGTGGGACGTCTGTGGACGAGGCTCGTCACGGAGGCGCCGAGCAAGGCGGCGGCGCTCCTCGGCAAGGAACTCCGGCCGAATCCGGACGGCACGAGGACTTGGCACCTCGTGATCCCCCCGAAGGCGCTGAAGAAGCTGGGCCTGAAGTGACCGATGCCGGACCGCCCCGGGCCACCGGTGGGATCATGAACGCATGACGACAGCAACGCTCGTGGACCTCCTGACCCGGTACGGCTCGACCGGGGACTTCGCCGGGCTGCGGCCGCTCGGGCCGTATCCGGTGGCCGGGCGTGGGGAGGCCGAGGACTCGGGGCGCGTCGCCGAGCACCTGCCGTGGCCGGTGTGGTTCCGGTACGGGTGCATGTCGGTCGACGTGTGCCGGTGCGGGATCATCGGCCGCGTCAGCGTGCGGACGTGGCCCGACGAAGTGGTCCTCCCGGTCGGCGGGCCGGGCGAGTACGGCACCTTCCCCGGCCCGCCCGGCTTCCGGGAGCTCTCGGAGGCGTTCGCCGCCGCCGGCGTGCCCTGGGAGCGGGTCCCCGAGGCCCACTCCCTCCCGCAGTTCACCATGCGGACGACGGTCGCCGAACTCCCGGACGTGACGGTGGACTTCGTCTTCACGACGCAGGAGGACCCGGATCACCCGACCCTCTACAGCGCCCACGCCCACGAGTACACCCACCTCTGCCCCGAGGAGCCCTGACGGTGGACGTCGAGTCCCGCGCGGGCGACGCGTCGGGCCTCCTGCCGGCCGCCCGTCCGGTGATCATGACGTCCGCGATCATGCCGCTCCCGGACCCCGGTCCGGGCGGAATCACCCGGCCTCCGCCGCCAGGTACACCACCGTGAAGCTGGCCGCGTTCCCGGCCTCCGCTCGGAGCGAGCCCGCGTCGCCGTCGGCGTGGTCGAGCAGGTACTCGGCCATGTCACGGGACAGGCTCGCGCTCCGGGGGAACCAGAGGGGGCGGCGGGCCTTCTCGTCGTAGCGGGGCAGGGGCAGGTCGTCCGAGCCCTTCCGTTCGTGGAACGCCTTCGCGTCCGCCGCCACGACCACCCGCACGCGCTTGCGCTCGCCCCAGCCCGAGGGGACCTCGACCAGCGTGAGCCGGACGTTCCCGACGCCGTCGTCCGTGCCCCACGGGAGCGTCCACTCCAGCAGGCCTCCGATCCCGTCGGCGATGCGCCGCTCGCGGTAGTCCTCGATCAGGGGTGGCAACGCGGCGAGCAGCACGCGCAGGTGCCGCAGGACGTCGGCGAACCAGACTTCTTGCACGGGAAGCCCCTCCCATCCCTCGCTTCCCGGCATCGAAGCGCGGGCCGGAGCCTCCTGGCAAGGGGTAGCGCTCAGGGGGTGGGCAGGCCGCCCGGGCGGGTGGGCGGCCCGAAGCGGACCGGTACGCCCGGGGAGTACAGCACGCTCACCGGTGGCCCGGCCGGCGCCGGCAGGCCGGCCGCGGCCACCAACTCGTCGTCGAAGTCGATGAGTTCGGCCCGGTGCAGCGGCCAGCGCGGGTGGACGTTGGGCAGGTGCATCGTCCGGCCGAAGAAGGCGTTGTGCATGCCCCAGCGGGCGGTCAGGAAGTGTTCGAGGGCGGTCGGCTCCCCGATCCGCTCGCCGACGCGGACGGCGATCCGCGAGCGGGCGCCGCGCGGTCCGGGCCAGCGCCGCCTGCTGCTGTACGTGAGGGTGTCCGCGTCGCGCCGGATCTCCATCCGGGCCCACATGTACGGCAACCGGAAGGCGCTGCGGGCGATGGCCACCGGCAGCAGCCGCGAGGCCTCCAGGGAGCGGAACACCACGCCGCGCCGCCCGTGCCGGTCCACCGAGTACAGCCGCACGTTGGTCTCCGGGAAGGTGCCGAGGTACGGGACGCCCGGCACCTTGAACCAGCCCACGCGGTGCATCCGGAAGGCCACCAGGCCGATGTAGGTGAGGCCGCCGTGCGTGTCCGGCGTGGTCCCGGGCGGCAGGAGCGGGGCCACGTCCGCGGGGTCGGCGGCCCAGTGCAGGAACGACAGGTCGAGCCAGGACTGGGTGAGCAGCGTGCTCGGCACGTCGCCCACGGGATCGGGCGTTATCGGCTCCACGGGGGAGAAGACGGTCGGCATCGCTCCAGCGTCGCACGGTTCGACATCGATCCTTCCGGCGGGCCGGGGGCCCGACCGTGGAGATCGAAGAATTTTCCGAACGCGTTGAACCGATCCCGCCGCGGATCCGTGTGGAGAGTGCACCGGGCAGCACCGCCCGAATCCTCAGACACACCCGCTCAGGGGGAGTTCGCCATGCCCATCGTCACCGTCCCCACCCGCGCCGCCCGCCGTCTGGTCGCCGTCTCCGGCGTCGCCCTGCTGGCGCTCGCCGCCACCGCCTGCGGGCCCGACACGAGCAGCGGCTACGGCGGGAAGAGCTCCACCGCCGCCGCCCCGCCGGCCGCGGCGTCCACCCCGGCGGGCGGCGACGCCGCCGGGGTGCGGATCGTCGCCGCGACCTCGGCCACGCTGGGGCCGATCGTCACCGACTCCGCCGGCCGGACCCTGTACCGCTTCGACAAGGACACCGCCAAGCCGTCCGCGAGCACCTGCACCGACGCCTGCGCGGCGAAGTGGCCGCCGCTCACCGCCCAGGACGCGGTCAAGGTCACCGGAGTCGACTCCGCCCTGGTCGGCAGCGTGACCAGGCCGGACGGGACGAAGCAGGTGACCCTCAACGGCTGGCCGCTCTACCGCTTCGCCGGGGACACCGCGGCCGGGCAGACCAGCGGGCAGGGCGTCGGCGGCACCTGGTTCGCGAGCACGCCCGAGGGCAAGAAGGCGGCGGGCACCCCTGGCCAGGCGCCCTCCCAGGCCCCCGCCGCGGCCCCCTCGTCCACCGCGTCGCAGGGTGGCGGCTACTCCGGCGGTTACTGACCCGTCCCGCCCGGCGCCGGGGGGCGAGGGTGACGGGCCGCCTTGCCCCTGCGGCGGCCCGTCACCCAGACTGTCGCGGTGCACCGGGAACGTGATCACCAACGGCTGGGGGGCGTCGCGCTCCCGGTCGGCGTCCTGCTCTGCCTCGCCCTGGGACTCTCGCTGCTGGCGGTCAGGCTCTGGCCGGACGGGCCGGAGCCGACGGCCAGGTTCGTCGACATCACCGCCGTCGACATCACCGCCGTCGCCGCACCCGCCCCTCCCGGCGCCGCCGGCGCCCCCGGCCCGGACGCCTCCACCGGCTCGTACGCGCAGGACTGCGGACGCAACCAGGAGGGACACCGCAACGCGGACAACGTGGTGGTCTCGCCCGGCACCGTGGGCGGCGCCCACCACGTGCACGACTACGTCGGCAACCTCTCCACCGACGCGGACTCCACCGACGACAGCCTCGCCGCCGCCGCGACCACCTGCACGGACGGCGACCGATCGACCTACTACTGGCCGGTGCTGCGCCGCACCGACCGCGTCGCACCGCGGACCGCGACCGGAACCACGACCGCGGCCCCCGACGACGACCCGCACGGCAACACCGGCGAGATCCTCACGCCCGAGACGGTCACCATCGAGTACCTCGGCAACCCGTGGGCCAAGGTCGTGCCGATGCCGCGCTTCCTCCGGATGCTGGTGGGCGACCCGACCGCCGCCACCGACGGCGGCGCCGACGCCGGCGCCCGCTGGGGCTGCACGGGCTTCGCCGGCCGCACCACCACCGACCGCTACCCGCTCTGCCCCACCGGGAGCCTCCTCACCCGCACCCTGGACTTCCCCAGTTGCTGGGACGGGCGCAGCACGGACAGTTCCGGCCACCGCTCCCACGTGCGCTTCCCGTCCCCCGACGGTGTCTGTCCGCACGACACCTTCCCGGTCCCGCACCTGCGGGTCACCGTGGGCTACCACCCGCCGCCGCCCCGGGCCTTCGCCCTGGACGCCTTCCCCGAGCAGCAGCACAGTCCGCTCACCGACCACGCCGTCTTCATCGGCCTGATGACCGACCGGCAGATGGCCGGCGTGGTCGCCTGCCTGAACCAGAACCGGACCTGCCGGGAATCCGATTGAACCGGACGGCCCCCGCGTACGTGCTTCACCTGGCACCCGACGACGGAGGAATGGCGGATGGCGAGGACACGATCAGGCACGCGGCAGGACGCCGCCGACGAAGCGCTGATCCGGACGCTCTACGAGCAGCACGGCGCCGCGCTGCTCGCCTACGCCGTCCGGCTCACCGGCGACCGCGCGGCGGCCGAGGACGCCGTCCAGGAGACGCTGATCCGGGCCTGGCGCAACCCCGAAGCGCTGACCGAGGCCCGCGGGTCGGTGCGCGGCTGGCTGCTCACCGTGGAGCGCAACCTGATCACCGACCGGTTCCGGGCCCGGGCCGCCCGGCCGGCCGAGGTGGCGGAGGTCTCCGAGGCGACGGCCACCGTGCCGGTCGAGCACGACCACGCCGAGGGCGTGGTCGAGGCGCTGGTGATGTCGCAGGCACTGGAGCGGCTCTCGCCCGAGCACCGCGCGGTACTGCGCTCGATCTACTTCCAACGGCTGTCGGTATCCGAGGCCGCGGAGCAGCTCGGGGTGCCGGCCGGAACGGTCAAGTCCCGTGCGCACTACGCGCTCCGGGCGCTCAAACGCTCGTACACCGGCAGGACGGGAACGTGGCAGGAGGTGTCGGTGTGACCAGGGACGACCCGAACGACGCGAACAGGAACGACGTGGACACGGACGGCGCGGGCACGACGCCGCACGGGTGGAGCACGGAACCGATCGGCGCCTACGTGCTGGGTGCGCTCGACCCGGCCGAGGCGGCGTCGGTCGAACGGCACCTGGCCGACTGCCCGGCCTGCCGCCAGGAGGTGACCGAGTTGCGGGAGCTGGAGACCGCCCTGGGCGAGGTGCCGCCCGAACTGCTCCTGGACGGCCCGCCCGAGGGCGGCGACCTGCTGCTGCAGCGCACCCTGCGCCGGGCCCGCACGGAACGCGGCTCGGCGCTGCGCCGGCGCCGGGCCCGGATCGGCGCGGTCGCCGCCGTGGCGGCGGCAGCGGCGCTGGTCCTCGGGGTCGTGCTGGGCCGCGCCACCGGGGCCGAACCGCCGGTGGCCGCCGGCCCGGCCCCGACCACGGCCCCGGCCACCCCGCCACCCGCCGGGACCAGGACCGGCTCCGCGACGGACCCGGCCACCGGCGCCCGCATGACGCTGACGGTGACCCCGGCGATGGGCTGGGTGCGGGTGAACGCGGCGGTCACCGGCGTCCCGGCCGGCCAGCGCTGCCACCTGGTGGTCAAGGGCAGGAGCGGCGCAACGGCGGACGCGGGGAGCTGGCTGGTCTCCGCGACCGGCGCCAAGTCCGGTACCGCACTGGATGGTTCGGCCATCGTCGCGCCGGATGACGTGGCCTCGGTGTCGGTCGTGAACGAGTCCGGCCAGACCTTCGTGACGGTCCCGGTGTAGGCCGCCCGCCGCCGGGCCCGCCCGGTGCGTCCGCCCCCGAGTGGCGCGGACGCGCCGGGCAGGTGGCCTCCACCGCGAGGTTGCGGAATCCCCCGCGACGGCCCCTCATGGTGGAACAGGGTGCATTCGATCGATCACGGAGAGCACGGCCGCCTTCCCCGCCGTCACCCGGCCGGCTCTCCCGCCCGAGCCGCCGAGCACCCGGATCCGTTCCCCCACCACTGCTGGAGAGCGCCTTGCGGACCGTACGAACCTCGCAGCGGATCACCGAAGACGTGATCGCCTACCTGGAGCCCGCCCTGCGCGGGGCGACGAGCAGGCTCAGCCAGCCCGTCCGGCGGATGACGGAGTACCACTTCGGGTGGATCGACGCCGACGGACGGCCCTCCACCCCGATCGGGTTCCGGCGGCGTCCCGCGCTGATGTCGCTGCTCTGCGCGGGCAGTACCGAGGAGGACTGGGACGCCGTCCGCAACGCAGCCGTCGCGGGCACACTGCTGTCCGCCGCGGGCACCATCCACGACGACATCATCGACCGCGAGCTGATCCGCAAGGGCCGCGCGACGCTCTGGACGGCCTTCGGCACGCCCGCCGCGATCCAGGTGGGCGTCGCCGTCCACAGTCTGGCCTTCGAACTCCTCGCCGACGAGGAACCGCGGGTGGCGGTGGAGCTGAGCCGGCGCGCGGCCGTCGCCGTCCGGGAGTGCTGTGCGGGCCAGATCCGCGACCTGGATTCCGAGGGCACCTCCCGCATGGACCTGCGGAACTCCCTCGACCTGCTGGAGCGCACCATCGCCCTGCCCACGGCGGGCGTCTCCATGGTCGGCGCCCTCGTGCGCGGAGCCACCGACGAACAGGTCGCCGCCACGGAGGAGTTCGGCTACCACGCCGGCATGGCGATGGCGTTCTTCGACGACTGGGAAGGCGTCTGGAGCCGCTCGCGCGACTCCCTGGAGGACTCCTTCGCCGACCTTCGCCAACGCAAGAGCCGCGCCTTCGTCGCCCACGCGCTCCAGGCCCGCGGGCCCGCCCGGGACCAGCTCGCCGCCTTCTACGACGACACCGCGGAGCCCGACCACGCCCGACTCGCCCGGGTCGCCGCGCTGATCGAGGAGTGCGGCGGCCGGGCCTGGCTGGAGGACCGGATCAGGGAGCACGTCCACCTGGCCGGCCGCGCCCTGCCCGGCGCCGTCCCCGACCCGGCCGCCAGGGCCGAACTCACCGTCTTCCTCGAAGCCATCACCGACGAGCTGGTCTGACCCCGGGCCGGCGGAACGTCCCGCCGGCCCCGCCGGGGCCACCGCCGTTCAGCCGGTGCGGGTCGCCGTGATGACGGTGGCGTCCAGGTCTTCGTGGTGGGAGGCGGTGGCACGCAGCCCGGCGTCCCCCGCGACGGCGAGGGCGGCCGGGGTCTGGCGTTCGCTGGTCTCGAAGAGGAGCGAACCGCCGGGGGCGAGCCACTGCGGGGCGTCGGCGGCGACGCGGCGCAGCACGTCGAGGCCGTCGGTGCCGCCGTCGAGGGCGGGGAGGGCCTCGTGGAGGCGGGCCTCGGGCGGCAGGAGGCCGATGTCGGCGGTGGGGACGTACGGGACGTTGGCGAGCAGGACGTCGACGCGGCCGCGCAGGATGTCGGGCAGGGCGGCGAAGAGGTCGCCCTGGTGGACGTGCCCGCCGTAGCGGGCGAGGTTGCGCCGGGCGCAGCGGACGGCGGCCGGGTCGACGTCGGCGGCGTGGAGCTCGACCCCGCCGCGGGCGGCGGCCGCGAGCCCGGCGCCGAGGGCCCCGCTGCCGCAGCACAGGTCGATGACGACGGCGTCCGGGCCGGTGAGCGCGGCGGCCGTGGCGACGAGGTGCTCACTGCGGCGGCGGGGCACGAAGACGCCGGGGTCGACGGCGATCCGCAGGCCCGCGAACTCGGCCCAGCCGACGACGTGTTCCAGCGGCCGCCCGGCGGCCCGGGCCCGCACCATCGCGGCGAGCTCGGCCGGGGTGGCGGCGGCGCGGAGGAGGATCCGCGCCTCGTCCTCCGCGAAGACGCAGCCGGCGGTGCGCAGGCGCGAGGTCACGGAGGAACGGAGGGTTGCGGAGGGGAAGACCGACAAAGGGAACCTCTTGAGGGGCTCGGGAGAAGCTGAACGACTCCGTCAGGGCCTCCACGAGGACTGTCGCCGTGAGAACGGGACGCGCTCGCGCCTCACGCGCGCGACGCGCCGCCTCTGCGACCGGACCCGGGGAGCACCCGCTCGGACGTACCGGAAATGGGTCTCACCTCCCTGGATCGCGGTTCTGCTCGACGTCGGTCACCCTACCGCACCTCTGCGTGACCGGGGCGCGGCTCTCAGTCCAGCAACTCGGCGACCAGGGCCGCGAACTCCTCCGGGGTGAGGATCCGGATGCCGAGCTCCTCGGCCTTGGCGCGCTTGGAGCCGGCCTTCTCGCCCGCGACGACGAGGGTGGTGCGCTTGGACACCGAGCCCGAGGCCTTGCCGCCGGCGCGTTCGACGAGCTCGTTCATCGCGTTGCGGGAGAGGTCGGCGAGGGCGCCGGTCATGGCGCCGGTGACGACGACGGCCTCCCCGGCGAGCGGGCCGGCCGCAGGCTCGCCCCCGGCGGTGGCGGCGGCCGGCGCCGTCGGCTCGGTGACCTCCAGGCCCACGCCCCGGGCCGCGAGCTTGTCCAGCAGCGGTGCGACGTCGGCGAGTTCGGCGACGATGACGGCCGCCTTCTCGACCCCGATGCCGTCCACGCCCGCGAGCGCCTGCGCGTCGGCGGCCCGGATCGCGGCCATGCTGCCGAAGTGGGCGGCCAGGCGGCGGGACATCGTGCGGCCGGTGCCGCGGATGCCGAGCGCGCAGAACACCCGGTTCAGCGGGCGGAGGCGGGCCGTCTCCAGCGCGGCGAGCAGGTTGTCGGCGCTCGTCTCGCCCATGCGGTCGAGCGTGAGCAGCTGCTCCTTCGTGAGGGTGAACAGATCGGCGATGTCGTTGACGAGGCCGCTCTCCACCAGTTGCACGGCCCGCGTGCCGCCGAGGCCCTCGATGTCGAGCTGGTCGCGCCCGGCCGCGTAGATCACCGAGGCGACGGCCTGGCAGCCCCTCCCCCGCACGCAGCGCCAGCGCTGCTCGGACGCGTCGATCGCGTCGCCGCAGCGCGGGCACACCTCGGGGAAGACGATCGGCTGCTCGGCGCCGGTGCGCTCGTCCACCAGCGGCGCCTCCACGCGCGGGATCACGTCCCCCGCGCGGTAGACGAACACCTGGTCGCCGAGCATCAGCCCGCGGCGCCCGATGTCCGCCGGGTTGTGCAGCGTCGCGTACGTGACGGTCACGCCGTCGATCACGACCGGTTCGAGGACGGCGCGCGGCGCGATGATCCCGGTGCGGCCGACGTTCCACTCCACCGCGAGCAGCCGCGTGACCTTGTGCTGTGCCTGGAGCTTGCGCGCCACCGCCCAGCGCGGCGCGCGCGAGCCCGAGCCGGCCTCCTCCTGGTCCGCCACCGCGTCCGCCTTCACGACGACGCCGTCGATGCCGAAGGGCAGCGCGGCGCGCAGCGCGGCGATCTCGTCGATGCGCTGCTGCGCCTGCGCGAGGGTGGTGCAGCGGCGGGGCGCGGCGTCCGTGGTGGCGGCGGTGTTCGCACCGAGCTCGGCGAGCCGGGCGAGGAGGGCGGCGTGGTCGAGGCCGGGCAGGCCGAGGGCGGCGTAGGCGAAGAACGTCAGCTCGACGCGGTAAGGGCGGTCCTTGGCCCGCAGGGTGCCGGCGGCGCCGCTGCGCGGGTGGGCGAAGGGCGTCGCGCCGTGGGCCGTGCGGACGGCGTTGGCCTGCTCGAACTGCTCGTGGGTGAGCAGGACTTCACCGCGCAGCTCGACGTCCAGCGGTTCGGCGAGCCGGGCCGGCAGGCCGAGGACGGAGTCGGCGGCGTGCGTGATGTCCTCGCCCGCCAGGCCGTCGCCCCGGGTGAGCACCTGGGCGAGCCGCCCGGCCCGGTACCGGGCCGCCACCGCGAGGCCGTCCAGCTTCGGCTCGACGCACCAGGCCGCGACCGCTCTGCCCAGGCGGCGCTCCAGGCCGGCCGCCCACGACTCCAGTTCCCCGGCCGAGAACACGTTGTCCAGCGAGAGCATCGGCACGCTGTGCGGCACGTCCCCGACGGCCGCGCCGCCCGCGACCTTCCCGGTCGGCGTCTCGGGCAGCACCTCGTCGGGGTGTGCCAGCTCGTACGCCTCGATCGCGCGGACGAGCGCGTCGTACTCGTCGTCCCCGAGCGGCGTGCCGCCGTCGGCGTAGTACGCGGCGGCGGCGCGCACGGCGGTGGCGACGGCGTCGGCGTACGCGTCCGTCGAGGTCAGGGCGACAGGGGAGGCCGTGGAGGCGATGTCCTTCATGACGCCATCATCGCGAGTCGGACTGACATTCGACTTCCGGTGCGGCCGTGGGAGCCGTGCGGAAAACGCGTTGGCGGCCCGCCGCTACCGCTGCTAACCTGCCGGAGGCCGTGCGAGAGAACGAGGAGGTGGTACCCGTGAACACAGTTTCGACATGGGTGCTCTCCTCCGGGGTCACGGTCGGGCGGTAGGTCGTCCGGGAGCGCCGTTCCAGTGCACTCCCGAAAGGCACGACCATGCGGTTCACCTCCGAGCAGCGCCTCGACAACGGCGTCCTCGAACGCGAATTCACCCTCGGCGAGATCCCCGGCACCCTGTGGACGCCCGGATCCACGCCCGCTCCCCTGATCCTCATGGCCCACAACAACGGCCTGCCCAAGAACGAACCCCGGCTGGTGGCCCGGGCCCGGCACTGCGCTTCGCAGGGCTACGCGGTGGCCACGATCGACGCCGCCGGGTGCGGCGACCGCCCCCGTTCCGCCGCCGACGACTCGGCCCGCGCCGAGCTCCGCCGGGCGATGCGGGCCGGCGAGCCGGTCGACGACATCTTCGAGTCCTTCGTCGCCCCCATGGTCGAGAGCGCGGTCCCGGAGTGGCGGACCGCCCTGGACGCCGTCCTCGCGCTGCCCGGGATCCACGGCCCGGTCGGGTACTCGGGGTGGACGGCCCTCGGCATCCGCCTCGCGGTGACCGAACCGCGCATCGCGGCCGCCGCGTTCTTCGCCGGGGGCTACGTGCCCCTCGCCCAGCGCGAGGAGGCGCGGCGGGTCACCGTCCCGCTGCTGTTCCTGCTCCAGTGGGACGACGAGGGGAACCCACGGCAGCGGGCCCTCGACCTCTTCGACGCCTTCGGCAGCGCGGAGAAGACGATGCACGCCAACACCGGCGGGCACGTCGGCACCCCGTGGTTCGAGGCCGAGGACAAGGGCCGGTTCTACGACCGGCACCTGAAGTGACCGGCATCTGACGTGACCGGGCACCTGACGTAGCCGGCACCTGACGTAGCAGAGGGGCCGCCGCCGTCACCCGGTCGCCGCGCGGGGCGGCGTGTCGGGTGGCGGCGTACGGTCGGCGGCGGAAGGGTGGCTGGCGGTAATCCCCCGGGAGAAAGGGCGATCATGCCTGACGTCACCACCCCGTACGCGACCGGCACGCCGTGCTGGGTCGACCTGATGGCGAAGGACCAGCGGGCCGCGCTCGACTTCTACCGCGACCTGCTCGGCTGGCAGGGGCAGCCCGGCCCGGCCGAGTTCGGCGGGTACGCGGTCTGCGAGCTCGACGGCAAGGCCGCGGCCGGGATCGGGCCGGCGATGGCCCCCGAGGGCATGCCGGAGCCGCCGACCGTGTGGACCAGCTACCTGGCCACCACGGACGCCGAGGCCACCCAGGACGCCATCGTCGCCGCGGGCGGGACGCTGCTCGTGCCGACGATGGACGTCGGCACCCTCGGGCGGATGCTCATCGCCGCCGACCCGCAGGGCTCGGTGTTCGGGGTCTGGCAGCCGGGCGACTTCTTCGGCGCGAAGGTCGTCAACGAGCCCGGCGCGCTGACCTGGAACGAGCTGCACACCAGCGACATCGAGGCCGCGACCGCCTTCTACGGCAAGGCGTTCGGCATCGAGATCGCGCCGCTGGAGGGCGCGGACGCCTACTGGGAGCTGAAGGTGGGCGGCCGGGCGGTGGGCGGGGCCACGCTGCTCGCCGGCGACCCGCCCGGCACGCCGGCGCACTGGCTGACCTACTTCTCCGTCGACGACGTCGACTCGACCGTGGACGCCCTGGTCAAGAAGGGCGGCACCGTCCTCGCCCCGCCCTTCGACATGATGGCCGGCCGGATGACGGTGGTCGCCGACCCGCAGGGCGCCCCCTTCGCGATGATCACGCCGGTCCCGATGGCGTAGCGCCCCCGCCGGCACCCTGCGCCCAACGACACACCCTCTCCGCCCGCCCGGGCTCTTCCCGGGCGGGCGGAGGCGCGTCCGGCGACCGGGCGCCACGACTCCCGAGTCCGCAGAAGCGGACCGTCCGCACGGACAGGCCGGTCCGCCGGGGGAGCTTCCCGATCGAGAGGAGGGCCGTCGCGCCCGTGGCCCTCACTCCGGTGTCTCCGGTCACTGGAGACACAAGGGTGGGGCGTGGGTCCCGAGCAAGGGCAATCTCGGAGTTGGCGGCTCGACCCGGCGCTCGTGACGATGGAGCGCCTTCCGTCCCTCCGAGCCGAGGAGTACGCCCGTGCCGCACATCGCCATCGACAACGGACTGCCGGGAATCAGCGGCCTGCTGGCGCTGCGCCCGGACACCGCCGCCCCTCTCGGGATGCTCGCCGACGCCTTGCTGCGGGCGTCGGCCCCGATGAGCCGGGGCGAGCGCGAGCTCGTCGCCGCCTACGTCTCGCACCTCAACGGCACCCGGTTCTGCACGGGCGCCCACAGTGCCTTCGCCGCAGCGCAGTTGGCGGAGGGCGACGACCTGGTGCGGGCGGTCCTGGCCGATCCGTCGACCGCGCCGCTCACCGAGCGGATGCGGGCCCTGCTGCGGATCGCGGCCGAGGTGCAGGAGCGGGTCGGGCCCGTCTCGCAGGAGGCCGTGGCGGCCGCCCGCGCGGCCGGCGCCGGGGACACCGAGATCCACGACACCGTGCTGATCGCCGCCGCGTTCTGCATGTACAACCGGTACGTCGACGGCCTGGCCACCGACCTCCCCGAGGACCCGGGCTACTACGCCGAGGGCGCCAAGCGGGTCGTCGACTCCGGCTACGGCCGGGGGAACTGAACGCGCGGCCCCCAGCCCCCAGCCGTCGAGGAGACACCGACATGAGCACGTACGCATCGGGCCGGCCGAACGCCTCGGCCGGTCAAGCCCCACGTCAACTACCCATCCGCACCTCGCTGTTCGTCACCGGCGACTTCCCCCGGCGGCGCTGGCCGACCCTGCTGCTCGGCACCCTCGGCGGGCTCCTCCTCGCGTACGCCTGGAACGCGAACCTCGTCGACGACCAGATCGGGTTCACCACCGCCGACGCCCTGCTCGGCCACGACGCCCACGGCACGCCGATCACCGGGGTGCTCTCCGGCGTCCTCTTCGCCTTCGTCTCCGGGCTGGCCGGCTCCTTCACCGCGTGCAACATCGCGGCCTTCGGCGCCGTCGGCCCACTGGTCGGGCAGTCGGCGTCGCCGCGCCAGCGGCTCCTGCACGCCGCCAAGCCGCTGGGCTGGGTCTTCGCGGGCATGGCACCGGTGTCCGCCGCCTACGGCGCGCTGGTCGGCCTCGCCGGCACGCACATGCCGCAGTTCTCGACGACCGGGGGCAAGGGCCTGACGCCCCGGGCGATCCAGTCGATGACCACCTTCGGCCTGATCGGGCTGGTGATGATCGTGCTCGGCCTGGCCGCCGTCGGCCTGGTCCGGGACCCGCTGGCAGGGCTGTCGCGGCGCTTCCCGAACGCGCCGCTGGTGCTCGTCGGCGCCCTGATCGGCGGCTTCCTGGTGGGCCGCCCGTACCCGCTGTTCCGCGACCTGTTCCGGCACGCCGCCACCACCCACGACCCGTTCTACGGCGCCGGCGCGTTCCTCCTCCAGTCCATCGGCAACATCGCCGTGATGGCGCTGCTGTTCGTGGCGCTCGCCCTCGGGACGGGCGGTCGCCTGCAACGGGTGCTGGCGTCCGAGCCCGCCCGGATCAGCGTGATGACCGCGGCGGCCTTCCTGGTCGCCGGGGTCTTCACCGTCGTGTACTGGGACGTGCGGATGCTGGCCAGGCTCGGCTACCTCTGGTTCCCGCCCTCTCCCTGGGGGTGAGCCCTGAGCCCCCTCGGTGGGTATGCGGTCTGACGACTCGTGCGGCTATCCTCAAACCCTCACATCCATGTCAAGGCCAGGACCGGACGGCAGGAGGGGCGACGCATGCGTATCGGTGAACTGTCCGACCGGACCGGGACTCCTCCGCGACTGCTGCGCTACTACGAGCAGCAGGGGCTCATCACGCCGGAGCGCGCGGCGAACGGGTACCGCGACTACGACGAGCACCTCGTCGACCGCGTCGTCCAGATCCGCGGACTGCTGGACGCCGGGCTGCCGACACGCATCATCAAGCAGATCCTGCCCTGCCTCGACAAGCCGCGCGTCATCCACGTCCGGGACGCCACACCGGACATGATCGCGACGCTGGAGAACGAACGGGACCGCATGAGCGACCGGATCCGGTGCCTCACCCGCAACCGGGACGCGATCGCGGAGTACCTGGAGGCGGTGCGCGCCACCGCACTGGATCCGGCGTCGGCGTGAGGCGCTTGACCTTGACACTTATGTGAAGGTTGCACGCTGACCGTCATGAGCGACTCCCGCATCTGGCACGCCGAGTTCGGCCACGGCACCCCGATCGTGCTGATCCACGGCTACACGATCGACCACCGGCTCCTCCTGCCCCTCGACCCCGCGTTCGCCGACCGCCCGGGGTGGCGGCGGATCTACCTCGACCTCCCCGGGCACGGCAACAGCCCGCGGCTGCCGGGGAGGACCTCGGCGGCGGCGGTGGCCGACGCGGTCATCGAGCGGATCCTCGAGCTCGTCGGGCAGGAGCGGTTCGCCGTCGTCGGGCAGTCGTTCGGCGGACAGCTGGCGCGGGCCGTGACGGCGGCGTTCGGCGAGCAGGTGCTCGGTTCGGCGCTGATCGTGCCGGTCGTCCGCTGGGGTGGGGACCGGACGCTGCCCGAGGAGACGGTCGCCGAACGCGACGAGGAGTTCCTCGCCGGCCTGTCGGCCTCCGAGCAGCAGGCCTTCGGCGCCGTCATGGCCCGGCACACCAACGAGAGTTGGGAGCTGTACCGGCAGCACGTCGCGCCCGGCTGGGACGCCCACGACCGGACGGCGGCCGCCGAGCTGGAGGCCGAATTCCTGCTCCCGGCGTGGCCGGAGGACGGTGCGCCCGTCCACGGCGGGCGGCACCTGCTGGTCACCGCGAAGCAGGACGCGCTCGTGGGCTGGCGTGACCAGCTCGCGCTGCTCGACCACTATCCACGGATGACGGCGGCGGTCCTGGACGGCACCGGGCACAACCCGCAGGTGGAGAGCGCGGGCGCCGTCCGCGAGCTGTTCGGGCGGTGGCTGGACGAACTCGCGCCCCGGGACTGAGGAGGCCCGCCGGTTCATCGGCCGTGCCCCGCACGATCGTCCACCTCCACACGAACCGCCACCGGTCATTCGTGCCCGCTCCAGGCGGGGACGCCCGTCAGCGGCCTCGTGCGGTACAGGGCCGAGGCGCCGGGCGGGACGAGGCAGGGCAGCAGCCACTCCCACAGCGCCGCGACCCGGCGGGCGCGCTCCTCGGACGAGCAGCACTCGCCGAAGGTGACCTCCAGGCCGCACGCGGCCGTCACCACGAGTGACTCCGGGCCGGTGCCGCCCGGGCGGTCGCGCAGTTCGCCCGCACGGTGCGCGCCCGACAGCAACTCCCGCACCACGCCCGCCCACACGCCGTGGAAACCCTGCGCGCCGGCCGCGCACGCGCCCGCCGCCCGCCCCTCGGCCGCCGTCTCCCCCAGCCACGCTCCGCCCTCCCGGCCGAGCCGGAACCCGGCGCGGATCACCGCGTCCGAACCGAGCGCGTCGACCAGCCAGTACCCCGAGTCGATCAGGGCCTGGAGCGGCGACGAGGCCGTGCGCAGCGTCGCGCACGCGCCGCGCAGCGAGCGCTCGGCCTGCTCCAGCACCGCCCGCGCCAGGACCTCCTTCGACGCGAAGTGGAAGTACAGCGCCCCCTTCGTCACCCCCGCCGTGCTCGCGATCTCGCCGAGCGTGGCCCCCGCGTACCCGCTGCGGTCGAACAGCACCGCCCCGGCCTCCACCAGCCGCCCGCGCGTCCGCTCCGACCTCTCCTGCGCCACGTTCCCTCAACCCCTCACCACTGCGAGCCAGTTCCGTCCAAGCGCACCACACCGCACAGTCCCGCCACGCGGGCCGCCCCCGTCGCCCTCGGCCCACCCGGGGAGAACCGTCACCGTGCCCCTGACGGTTCCATGCCCAATTCCCGCACCAGAGTTGCACGGAGTCGTTGGTGCACCTCCAGCGCCTCACGTTGGCCAGCGAGAAACAGGACGGGCGGTTGCCAAACGACACCGAACCAGCTGTTTGTTCATGTGCATCAGGCGACGCGCGCTCGATCAGGGGACGCGAACGGACCTTCCGTGCGCCTGCGCGCAGACGGGGACACCCGGCTCACGGGCCGCCCGGGCACAGGCGAACGGCGGCGCCGGCCTCCAACGGGCCCCGCACCGCCGTCGATCCGCCCGCTCCCGCGCGCGGTGCACCGCCTCAGGACAACGGCGCCGCTCCGCCAGCCGCGTGCGCCTCGACCTCGGCGCCCCCTTCCGCCGCCGCGCGGGCCGCCGCCACCTCGGCGACCACCCGGGCGCCGCGGTCCGGCCCCATCCGCAGCGCGCCGAGCACGCCCGGCACCGCGATGCTCGGCATCACGTGCCGGAAGAGCCCGGCCACCCGGCTCTCCAGGTCCGCCCGGCCGCTCAGCTTCTGGGACTGGATCTGCACGCCCGTCCACGCCGCCGTCAGCAGCCACGCCGCGTCCGCCGCGGTGACGTGCGGCAGCAGTTCGCCGCGCTCGCCGGCCGCGACCAGGATCGTCTCGAAGCGGGAGATCCACCCGAGGATCCCGCCGCCGCCGTACTCGTCGAACGCGTCCTGACCGAGCGAGAGCCGGGCGGCGGCGCTCAGCAGCGGGTCGCGCGGCAGCAGATGGGCGAGCACCATCCCGGTGTCCACGAGCTCCTGGAGTTTGCAGGCGCGTTCGGGCACCCCGTCCTCGGCGAACTGCTCGTCGACCACGCCCTGCGCGAGCTCGCGCTTGGACGCGAAGTGGAAGTAGACCGCGCCGCGCGTCACGCCGGCCCGGGAGACCACCTCGCCGATGGTCGCACCCTCGTAGCCGAACTCGTCGAAGACAGAAGCCGCGGCCTCCAGGATCAGCCGACGCGTCCGGAGCGCCCGCTCCTGCCGTACCACCGGAACCACCCCGCCCTGACGTTCTCACGAAAACAAAACCAAACACGCCGTATCTTAGCGACGCGTGACCCGGAGGCGACAGGACACCGTCGGGGAATCGTCCCAGCCGCCTCCTCCCCCCATCGGCCCGTGTACTTCGGCGAATTCGAGACGACCGGACGCCCGCCGACGGCGGCGGGGAACTCCCCGCGCCCCGTCACACACAAAACCGAACGATCGGTATCCGTAGTGGCATGCCAGGCCCCTGAAGACCCGATCACGCCCCGACGCCCTCGCGACACCTTTCCCAACCGATCGGTTGAACAAGGCGGCAGAGCGGCGTAACGTTGTTCTCAACCAATCGGTTGAGAAGGAGAGGGGGATCCGGTGGCCGTCGACCAGCTGTCCCGGGCGTTCGTCGCCCTGGCCGATCCGACCCGGCGCGACATCGTCGCCCGCCTCTCGGTCCGCGACGCGACCGTCGGCGAGCTCGCGGAGTCGTACGCGATGTCGATGCAGGCCGTCTCCAAGCACCTCAAGGTGCTGGAGGAGGCCGGGCTCGTGAGTCGCAGCCGGGACGCGCAGCGACGGCCGTGCCACCTCGAACCGCAGGTGTTGGACGAGTTGACGAGCTGGATCGAGCGCTACCGCCGACAGGCGGAGGAACGATTCCGCCGCCTGGACACCGTCCTCGCGGCCATGGCCGACGAGGCCGACGACGGGCCCGCGGGCGAGGACCCCGGACGCGCCACCGCCACTGACACCGACGCAGGCGCAGGACACGAAGGAGAGAAGCCATGACCTCCACCACCGGCCGCGAGACCCGGGTCGAGGCGGACCCGGCACTGCCCACCATCCGGATCGTCCGCGAGTTCGACGCCCCGCCGGCGCGGGTCTTCCGGGCCTGGATCGAGCCCGAGCTGGTCGCCCGGTGGCTCGGCCCGGACAACCACGAGACGAAGATCGACTTCTGGGACGGCCGCACCGGCGGGAGCTACCGGTACTCCATGCACCAGGACGGGCAGGAGATCGCGGCCTTCTACGGCTCGTTCCACGAGGTCCGGCCGGGCACCCGGCTCGTCCAGACGTTCACGTACACGGGCGTGCCGGACGGCGTCTCGCTCGACACCGCCGCCTTCGAGCCGGTCGGCGAGGGCCGCACCCGCGTCACGATCCTCTCGGTCGTCGACACCTTCGCCGCCCGCGACGCCATCCTCGCGAGCGGCATGGAGAAGGGCGTCACCGAGGGCTACGCGAAGCTGGACGCGCTGCTCGCGACCGAAGAGTGACGACCGGCGCCCGACACGAGGCGCCCACCGCCCGCGCGGCGGTGGGCGCCTCGTCGTACCGGGCCGCCGCTCAGCGCCGCCCGAGCGCCGACAGCGGGTTCACACTCTCCACGGCCTTGACCAGCGGGGCGAGTTCGGGGTTCCTGGCGGCCTCGTCGAGGGCCTCGCGGAGCGCGGCGTCGTTCGTGGGACGGGCCGCCTCCAGCAGCTTCAGGCCGTCCTCGGTCACGTTCGTGTAGATGCCACGGCGGTCGGTCGGACACAGGTAGCGCGAGAGCAGGCCGCGGTCCTCCAGGCGCGTGACCAGGCGGGTCGTGGCGCTCTGGCTGAGGACGACCGCGTCGGCGACCTGCTTCATCTGCAGGTGGCCGCCCTCGTCGTCGTGCTGGCGACTGAGCACGTCGAGCAGCGAGTACTCGCGCACGCTCAGGTCGTGCCCGGCCTGCAGGGCGCGCTCGATGTGCGCCTCGATCCGGCCGGCCAGGAGGTACAGGGCGGCCCAGCCGTTGGCGAGGGCGGTCAGCGCGGGATCCGTGGCGGTCATGGGCGCGGGTCTCCTTCCGGGGTCGACGGTGTCAAGGATAAGCCCTGGGCAAAAATTTCCGCTTGGGCATGTATCCCGCTTATACAAGCGTCTCCTGCGACGCCCCAGTGGAGCCGGGCCCAACGGACCGGCTCCACCCGCGCTTTCGCACCCCTCGGCCGTCCGCCATCGGCGACAGGCGAATGCCCGTGCTTGCATGTATGCCGCGCCTGCAACTATTGTCGGAGCCCGTAAGGCGCTGTAGCAATCTCATTCGGAAGGATGCGCCATGCCTCTCGCACTCCTCGCCCTCGCCATCGGGGCCTTCGGGATCGGGACCACCGAGTTCGTGATCATGGGCCTCCTGCCCGAGATCGCCGGCGACTACGGTGCGTCCATCCCCACCGCCGGACTCCTGGTCACCGGGTACGCGATCGGCGTCGTCATCGGCGCCCCGCTGATGACGGTGCTCGGCACCCGGATCGGCCGCAAGACGATGCTGATGCTCCTGATGGGCCTCTTCGTCGCGGGCAACCTGCTCTCCGCCGCCGCCCCGAGCATGGGCGTCATGCTCGCCGGCCGCATCGTGGCCTCGCTCGCCCACGGCGCGTTCTTCGGCATCGGCTCGGTGGTCGCCGCCGACCTCGTCGCCCCGGACAAGAAGGCCGGCGCCATCGCCACCATGTTCACCGGGCTCACCGTCGCCAACATCGTCGGCGTCCCGCTCGGCACCTTCATCGGCCAGGCGGTCGGCTGGCGCGCCACCTTCGTCGGCGTCGCCGCGCTCGGCCTGGCCGGACTGCTCGGCATCGCCAAGCTCGTCCCCGCCCTGCCCCGCCGCGAGGGCGCCCGCCTGCGCAGCGAGCTGACCGCGCTCCGCAACCCTCAGGTGCTGCTCGCGATGGCGATGACCGTCCTCGGCTTCGGCGGAGTCTTCGCCGCGATCACCTACATCGCCCCGATGATGACCCACGTCGCCGGCTACTCCGAGGGCGCCGTCACCTGGCTGCTGGTGCTGTTCGGCATCGGGATGTTCCTCGGCAACCTCCTCGGCGGGAGGTTCGCGGACCGCAGGCTGATACCGATGCTGTACGCCTCGCTCGGCGGACTCGCCGTCGTCCTGGGCCTGTTCACCTTCACCGCGCACGACAAGGTCCTCGCCGCGATCACGATCCTGCTGGTCGGCGCGCTCGGCTTCGCCACCGTCCCGCCGCTGCAGAAGCGCGTCCTCGACCAGGCGCACGGCGCGCCCACCCTGGCCTCCGCCGTCAACATCGGGGCGTTCAACCTCGGCAACGCCCTCTCCGCCTGGCTCGGCGGCCTGGTGATCTCGGCCGGCCTCGGCTACACGGCCCCGAACTGGGTCGGCGCACTGCTCGCCGCCGCGGCCCTCGTGCTCGCCCTCTGGTCCGCCGCCCTCGAGCGCCGCTCCCCGGCCCGGGTGACCGCCGCACCGGCCGTCCCGGTCCCCGTCCACCACTGAATCCACCCTCCAGGAGAAGCGCCACCATGAGCACCATCACCGTCACCCCGCTCACCACCGCAGACGCCGAGAACCTCGTCGCCGCCGCACGCACCGCCGCCGAGTCGGCCGGGGTCGCCGTCAGCATCACCGTCCTCGACGCGGGCGGGCACCTGCTCGCCTTCCGCCGCGACGACCGCGCCGTGCTGATCTCCGGCGAGACCAGCACCCGCAAGGCCTACACCGCCCTCCAGCTCGACGCCCCGACCGCCGACCTGGTCGACCTCGTCAAGCCCGACGGGCCGTTCCACTCCCTGCCCACCGCGCTCGACCGTCCGCTCCTCTTCCTCGCCGGCGGTGTCCCGGTCCACCGCGACGGCCGCCTCGTCGGCGCCCTCGGCATCGGCGGCGGCGCCCCCGAGCAGGACCACTCCTTCGCCATCGCCGCGCTGCGGGAACTCGCCGGGTGACGGCCGCCGGGCGCCCGGGTACCACCGGCTCCCGGCGTCGGGTGGGTGTCAGCGGCAGAGCGCCGCTTCGACGAGGCTCTCGACGGGCTTCATGGTGGCCGGGTCGGACGGCTGGGTCGTCACCGCGGGCCTTCTGCTGTGCCTGCTCGCTCATGTGTCAACTCGGGGGTCCGGTCGGGAAACAGCGGTGTCCGCTGGTCCCGAATCTCTCCGACGCCGACCCTCCGGGACGATGCTGCTACCCGCCCGATTCCGGGGTGGGGATAGCCCCCGGATAGCCCCCGTCCGTACACGACGGGACGGCGGAGGCCCGTCCACGAGCACGATGCCGCCGCTCAGGCCAGCCAGAAGACGAGCAGTACGGCGGCCGTCATGACCAGTGCGGTCAGCACGGGCGCCCCGGCCCGGCTCCTCGACCCGGACGTGACGACGACCATCGACACGGTCGGCACCGTGAAGACCAGACCCACCATCAGCACGGCCACCGGGCCGGACTGCGACCCGGTGGCGATCATGGCCCCGAACACCACGGTGAACATCAGCACCAGCAGCACCGACGTCGTCCCCAGCAGCCAGGCCGCCCGCGCGGTCCAGCGGGTCACCCGGTCATCGGCGTAGAAGTCGGCGCGGGTCGTGGTCCACAGCCGCAGCAGGGGCCGGCTGCGCCGGTCGGAGATCAGCATGGCGTCAGTCTGGCGCGCCACGAGCGCTCGCGACACCCCCGGACCGACCGGATCTCCCGCCGGAGGCGGTCCGCCCCGAGTGGAGCCGGCAGGTCACGCGGCATCAGCCATCCGTAGCCGCACCGACGCCCAGCAGCTCCTGGGCCGCCTGGTGGAACGCCTCGGTGGCGGGCGTCGCGTGGTCGCGGTGGTGGAGCAGGCCCCACTGCACCGGGGGTGCGTCGGTGAGCGGGCGGTAGGCGACGTCGGGGCGGGGGTGGTAGCGGCGGGCCTGGGCGCCCACGGGGAAGGCGCCCCGGCCGGCGCCGACGAGGGTCAGGATCTCGTTCAGCGTGGTGCCCGCCGGGCCGGGCGGGATCGGCCGGCCGGCCGGCGTCCGCGTCGGGGTGCGGTCGGCGCGGAAGGACTGCGGTACGGCGGACGGCAGTTGGACGAGCGGGAGGTCGGCCAGGCGCTCCGCCGTGACGGCGCCCAGCCGGGCGAGCCGGTGGCCGGCGGGCAGGGCGAGCATCCGGGGCTCGCTCACCAGGACCGGGCCCGCCATCAGGTCGGGCTCGCGCAGCGGGTACTCCGCGAACACCAGGTCCACCTCGCCCGACCGCAGCAGGGCGATGCGGTCGACGAGTTCGGCCTCCCGGAAGGTCGCCTCCCAGCCGGGCAACCGCTCCCGGAACCGCTCCGCGACGCCGGCGAGCAGCTGCCCCGCCGCCGGGCCCCCGAACGCCACCCGCAGCGTTCCGCTGCGCCCGTGCCCGGCGTCGGCGACCCGCCGGACGGCCGCACCGACCGCCTCCCACGCGGGCCGCAGCTCCGCCGCCAGCTGCGCCCCGAGCGCGGTCGGCTCCACCCGCCGACTCGTCCGGACGAACAGCGGTGCGCCGAAACGGCGTTCCAGCTTCCGCACGGTCTGGCTGACCCGTGCGGTGGACACGTGCAGCCGCTCGGCCGTCCGCCCGAAATGCAGTTCGTCCGCGAGCACCAGGAACGCCTCGATCTCGTGCCGCTCCAGCACGCGGTACCGCCTCTCCCCCGTTACACCGTTGATCCTCGCTTCACGATCGTTGCACAGCCCCTCATTGATCGTCCGACCGCTCCGGCGGGAGGGTGGAGCCATCGCCGAAGATCCCTCGTCTCCACAGGAGTTCCGTCGTGTACGTCACCACCCACCACGCCCTCGCAGCCCCCGCCGCCGACCCGGCCGCCGTCGCCGCCGAGCTGCGCGACCGGACCGAGATCCTGGACGCCCTCCTCCGCTTCGGCCTCGGCCAGGACCTCCACGACCGCGAGCTGTTCGCCTCCTCCTTCACTCCCGACGCCGAACTGGACTTCCGCCCGGCGGCCGCCGCGTGGGGCGCCGAGCCGCCCGTGATGGCCGGCCGGGACCACATCGTGTCGACGATCCTCGGCATGTTCGCCGGCCGGGTGATCACCACCCACCAGGTCACCAACCCGCGCATCACCGTGGACGGCGACCGGGCCCGGCTCACCTCCCTCGTCGAGGCACAGCACCTGCTGACGGCCGACCCCGCCACGCACGCCCTGCTGAAGAACCGCTACGACGTCGAACTGCACCGCGACGGCGACCGCTGGCTGATGCACCGGGTGCGGATCGACAACGTGTGGCTCACCGGCGAGCCGCGCGCCATCTTCGGCTGAGCGCTCCGGAGAAGGGGAGCTTCAGGGCAGCACGGCCACCGCCTCCACCTCCACCAACTGGTCGCTGTAGCCCAGCACGGCGACGCCGAGCAGCGTGCTGGGGGCGTCGTGCTCCGCCATGTACGAGCGGTACACGTTCCACACCTTCCCGAGGTCGGCCTGGCGGGAGGACGCGACGTAGACCGTCGTCCGGGCGATGTCGCTCCGCGCGGCTCCCGCGTCCTCCAGGGCGGTTATGAGGTTCCGCATGGCCTGGTGCGCCTGCCCCTCGTAGTCGCCGACGGCGACCGTCCGGCCCTCCTCGTCGAGCGGGCAGGCACCGGCGAGCCAGAGCGTGCGGACCGGCGCGTCGACGGCCGCCGCGTAGGCGTAGTCGACGGCCGGGGTCAGCCGGGTGCTGCGGATGAGCTTGACGGCGCTGGTCACGGTGGCCTCCGGCGGGGACGCGATCGAACTTCTGCGCCCATCGTTGGGCGCACCTGAGGAACCGTCAAACGATATGCGGGCGAATTTCCCGTCGTTCCAAGGACGATGCGGTTCGCGATTCACCAATCCGGGTGATGGCGGTCCGACTCGCCCACCCGGGATCCTGGTGTCTCGAGATCTGACGAGACCCCGACAACACCGGGAGAGTGAGCGATGGAGTCCCAACTGCCGCACCACGAGGACGGTTCGGGCGTCGGCCGGCGCCGGATGCTGGGGATCGCGCTCGGGGCCGGGCTCGTTCCCGCGCTGGGGGCGTCGGCCGCCGCGAACGCCGAACCCGCGCCGAGCGAGCCCGACATGGCGGCCGCCGCGCTCGGACGGCGCGTCGCCGAGATCGCGACGGCCCAGATCGGCGTGCCGTACGCATGGGGCGGCGGCGACCGCCTCGGGGCGAGCTACGGATTCTGCGACGGCGAGAACGGCTACCTCGACGGGGTCTGCCTCGGCGAGAACACCGTCGGCTACGACTGCAGCGGCCTGTCCCTCTACTGCTGGTACCTCGCCAGCCACGGGAGGATCGAACTCGCCCACTACACCGTCGCGCAGTTCAACCGCAGCGCCGAAGTGCCGCGTGACGCCATGCTCCCGGGCGACCTGATCTTCTTCTCCCGCCCGGACGCGATCCTGCACCACGTGGGGATCTACGCGGGCGACGGCGCGATGATCCACGCCGAGCGGACGGGCACGGTCGTCGCCCGCGTCGAGAAGGTGCTCGACGTCCCGCGCTGGGCCGACGAGTTCGCCGGCGCCCGCCGCCCGCACCCCGCGGGCTAGCCAGGCGCAAGGCCCCGCCCGACCCACTCCGAGTCGGGCCGTCCCAATGGCGCGCACGCCTACCGGTGGGCGCCCTTGACGGTGGGCTGCGTCTTCTGGTTGTAGATCTCCTTGCCGTCTGCGTCGTAGGCGTGGACGTAGGGGTCCGGGGGGAAGGACTTCGCGTCGTTGGCAGTGGAGATGGCCGCCGTGTAGACGAACGCGCCGCCCGCCATGACGGCCGGGTACTGGGTCGGGTCGTCGCCGTAGCTGATGGTGACCTTGGC
>NZ_JAQYXB010000472.1:0-376 GCF_036322405.1 Streptomyces sp. SP17BM10
GCCCTGGAACGCCGGGCCGTACGCGTAGCCGCGGGACAGCAGGCGCTCGTCCAGCCCGGAGACGTCGATCGGCTCGGCCGCGGCGGGCGGCCCTGCGGCGAGGGGCGACGGATCCGCGAGGCCGGGGGCCCGGAGGCCGGCGCGGTGGCGGGTCCACGCCTGCGCATCCTCGCTCCGCGAGTGGACGGTGACCGGGCGGCCTGGGGGGGCGTCGGGCTCGGGCACCAGGACGTCGAGGCGGCCGGCCATGCGCCGTTGGGCAACCGACCCGCGCCGCCGTCGGCCCGGCGCCCGGCGCCGTTGCCGATCCCCGCCTGCGCCACGTCCCTCCGCGAGTGGACGTCGACCCTGCCGCGTCCGCAGCCGGCGGGCGCGC
>NZ_JAQYXB010000473.1:0-366 GCF_036322405.1 Streptomyces sp. SP17BM10
CGTGCCGGGCACCAGCAGCGCCCGGGCGGACCGGCTCGTCGAGGAGTCGTTCCCGGCCCGCTCGCAGCGCGAGTCGATCGTCGCGATCGGCGCACCGGACGTCCGCAGCCCCCGCCTGCGCGCCATGCTCGCCGACCTGCCCTGGTGCGAGGAGCGGCGGCTGCTCAGCGTCGACCGCCTGCACCCCAGCGCCGAGGGGCACCGGCTGATCGCCCGCCGCTTCCACGAGCTGCTGGCCGAGCGCTACGTCGAGCGGCCCCGCCACCTGGAGGTCCAGGTGTTCGGCGACCGCCACGGCAACGTCGTCCACCTCTTCGAGCGCGAGTGCTCGCTACAGCGCCGCCACCAGAAGGTCGTCGAGGAGGC
>NZ_JAQYXB010000474.1:0-417 GCF_036322405.1 Streptomyces sp. SP17BM10
GCCGACGCGTCGCAGTACCACCCGGTGATCGCGGTCCGCACTCCCGTCTCCTCGGCGGACACCGACGGCGTGGTCATCGCCGTCAACTCCGCCGAGCAGTACGTGCAATGCGAGTCGAAGGGCCACAAGGGCCGCAGCAGGTCCGTCCCCGCGACGTTCATCAACGACCGGCTGTGGGGCACCGGTCACCTGATCGAGTACTTCGACAGCTTCAGCTCGCCGGCCGGCGCCGGGCAGTTCCTCACGCTGGGCGCCGGGCACTACACACCCGACGTCGCCAAGGTCACCATCAGCTACGGCGACGACCCGACCCAGTACCCGGCCGTCATGGCGGGCGGCGCGTTCGTCTACACGGCGGCCATCTCCACTGCCAACGACGCGAAGTCCTTCCCCCCGGACCCCTACGTCCACGCCTAC
>NZ_JAQYXB010000475.1:0-425 GCF_036322405.1 Streptomyces sp. SP17BM10
GGCCCCCCCACCCGGGGGGCTGCCGTCCGGGCCAAAGCCCCGGCAGCCCACAAAAAAGGGAGTAAACCCAACAAACCCAACAAAAATAAAACCACACCCCCCCCCCCCCCCCCCCCCCCCCCCCCAAAAAAACCCACCCACCCCCCCCACCCCACCCCCAACCCCCCACCCCCCCCCCCCCCCCCCCCCCCCCCCCCCCCCCCCCCCCCCCCCCCCCAAACCCCCCACCACACACACCCCCACACAAAAAACAAAACCCCCCCCCCCCCCCCACCCCCCACCCCACCCCCCCGCACCCAACCCAACCCCAAACCAAAACCCCCCGCCCGAATAACACAAATAAATAAAACCCCGGCAAAACCCAAACCAACACGCACCCACCCGCCCAAACAATAAAAAAATTAACGCAGACCACAGACACCCCA
>NZ_JAQYXB010000476.1:0-304 GCF_036322405.1 Streptomyces sp. SP17BM10
GCTGTACGGCGGCCTCACGCTGGCGGTCGACCTGTGGCTCCTGTCCTTCGTCCCGGACGGCCGCGACCACGACGAACGCGCCGTGGCGGCCTTCCTCGTGTTCCTGGCCTCGGCCGGGGCCCTGGCCGGCTTCGGCCTCGCCGACCTGCGCGGACGTCGCCGGCCTAACGCGACGCCCGGGCCCCGGCGACCCGCGCTCCGCCTGGTGCGGGGCGCGACGACGGGGGCCTTCTACGTCCACCTCGTGCTGCCGGCCGCCCTCGCCGTCGACGTCGTCCTGCACCCGGACCACGTCATCGCCTAC
>NZ_JAQYXB010000477.1:0-351 GCF_036322405.1 Streptomyces sp. SP17BM10
GCCGGTGGCCAGGTCTGCGACTCCTGCGGTGTAGATCTCGGTGCTCGCCGTAGCATGATATACGCTCGCCGGCGCGGGGGGGGTCGGGGCGGCGCGCTGGGGCGCGGTCTGGCTGGGGGGGGGGGTGGGGTGGGGGGGGGGGGGGGGGGGGTGGTGGGGGGGTGTGGTGGGGGGGGGGGTTTTTTTGGGGTGGGGGGGGGGGGGGGGGGGGGGGCCCCCCCCCCGAAGAAAAAAAACCACAACCAAACCAGCCAGCCCACCAACAAACCCAACAAAAAAAAAACAACCCCCACCACCAAAACAAACAAACAAACCACCACACCCCAACCCCCACCCCCCACCCCCACCCCC
>NZ_JAQYXB010000478.1:0-349 GCF_036322405.1 Streptomyces sp. SP17BM10
AGGGGGTGGGGGGTTCTGCCGTCGAGAGGGCCCCCCGGGGCCCGACCGCCGGCGGGTTGGCCCCCCCCCGGCCCGGGCCCGCCGACGCAGTAGCCCCCCGGGGGCGGGGGGGGCCGGGGGGGGGGGGGGTGGGGGGGGGGCTGAACACCCAAACAAACAACCCACCCCACCACCCACCCCAACCACACACCAGCGGAAACAAGACCGGCAACCACGGAACCCGCCCCCCCCCCCCGCCGCCCCCCGCCGCCGGCGGCCCCCCCCCACCGCGCGCCCCCCCCGCCCCCCGCCGAACCCGCCGGCGGTCGGGCCCCGGGGGGCCCTCTCGACGGCAGAACCCCCCACCCCC